>NZ_JARGEJ010000090.1:0-11298 GCF_029211245.1 Robertmurraya sp. DFI.2.37
CGTGTGAAAAATGCGGAGGAGAAATGTATCCCGAGTATTACAAAGGAGTACACGGTATAGAGTATAAAATTTCGGATATTCGCTAGACAAAAAGGGACCGGGCGGTTTTTGCCCGGTTTTTCTTATAGATAAGAAAGGACAGCCTCCGTCTTTAATTCTGGGGTTTTTCTTGGGTGTTGAAAGATATTTTTCAAAGTATTGCTGAACCTCGTCTATATATTGAGTATCATGTATGCCAACAGATAAAATTTCCTCACTTTGCCTTACTCCCATACTGGAAACACCATATTTTTACTCGCTTCATCATAAGCATTAGATTCAAAAAGTTTTTCTATTGATGGATTTTCAGTAGACAGTTCTGAAATGTGATAGTTATCTCCAACAAAAAGTAGAGCTGATAAAAAAATGAGCCCCCAAATATAGAAGCTTTTTTTCATAAAATCACCTCCGTATTTTCGCTTCTCAATTTCTTCAATACATTTTTTTCTATAATTTGATTTTGGACTGCGTATTTTTGTCAAAAGGTTTGTGATATGTCTTTGTTGATTTTTGGTTCATTTTCTCTCTGATTTCATGAAGCGATAGGAGAAAACGAGATTCCTCCTATCGTTTGTTGTATCATCGTCACGATGTTTTTATACGGATGCCCTAAAGTCCAGGTGGAGTTGGCTATTAAACCTCTTTGCAGGCTCAATATAAACTTCAATCATCCAAATTACACTTATAATAGTCCTTTTGAAGGAGTTTAGTAAATGAGAAAAAGGGTAAATAAAACAGTCTTAGTGTAGAAGCAAGTAGGTCATAAGGATAATAAATGTTGATCCTAAGTGGTACCAATATTAAATTGTTTCAAGTTCTGACAATTGATATCATAAAAATAAAAGAGGAAGTTAGATGGGAGTTGAGGACATGAACAGAATTATTAATAAATACATACAGGAGCAGAAGGAAGATATTTTAAACGAATGGGTTGAACGGATGAAGGAGAAGTCAGATGAGCGTGTGCTGAAGGTTGTCTCCAATCAAGTGTTTGTCAGCACAAGCCGTGAATTCGTGGAAATGGTTAGCTCGAATTTAAATGATACAAATGAGGAATATAGTGAGCGCTTGCACGATTTTGCTGAAAAAGTTGTGAAGCTTGGCTGGCCCCTGAGCTTTGTAACTGAAGGTATCCAGGTATTTGCTTCGATCGTTTTTGAAGGAATTAAAGAGGAGAAGCTTGTTGGGAAAGAAGATGAAATGAAGCTTTTTTACGATATCGATCGGTGGACAAATCCAATGACGAATGAAGTGGTGAATATTTATTCGACTACGTGGGAGCGAACCGTGTCATTGCAAAAAATTGCTTTGCAAGAATTATCAGCACCGTTAATTCCGGTATTTGATGGGATTTCAGTAATGCCCCTGATTGGAGCAATCGATACTGAAAGGGCAAAGCAGATTATGGAGAATCTTCTAAATGGAGTTGTCAAGCATCGTTCCGAAGTTGTGTTGATTGATATTACGGGAGTTCCTGTTGTGGACACGATGGTAGCTCACCATATCATCCAGGCAGCGGATGCTGTGAGGTTGGTAGGAGCAAGATGCATGCTTGTGGGCATACGACCTGAAATCGCACAAACGATTGTTAATTTGGGTATCGACCTCAATCAAATTACTACGAAAAATACTTTGAAAAAGGGGATGGAGGCAGCGTTAGAGTTAGTCAATAAGAAGATTATACAAGTAGGTGAAAAATCGTGAGAATTCCCATTTTGAAATTATACGATTGTTTGCTTGTATCGATCCAATGGGAGTTAGACGACCAGACAGCTCTGCAGTTCCAAGAGGATCTTTTACATAAAATTCATGAAATAGGGGCAAGTGGGGTCGTGATAGACATTACATCCATCGATTTTATTGATTCGTTCATTGCCAAAGTATTAGGAGATGTCATTAGTATGTCAAAGCTCATGGGAGCAAAAGTGGTTATTACCGGTATCCAGCCAGCCGTAGCCATTACATTAATCGAGCTAGGTATTAGTTTGAATGATGTTATGACATCTTTAGACTTAGAAAAGGGCCTGGAGAAATTACAACAGGAATTGGGGGAATAAATGAATGGAAAACCAATCCTGCGTAAATATCCAGACTGAATGGGACATCGTTGCGGCAAGGCAATTAGGCCGAAATGTTGCTAAGGAGCTAGGGTTTGGCATCGTCGACCAAGCGCGTATAACTACAGCTATTAGTGAATTAGCAAGAAATATTTTTATCTATGCAAACAAGGGCCGGGTACGTATCGAAAAAATCTATGATAAGGGACATGCGGGATTGCGAATTGTAGCCATAGATAATGGACCTGGGATTAATGACATTCGATTGGCGATGGAAGATGGATATTCAACCTCCGGTGGACTTGGAGCCGGATTGCCTGGAGTTAAAAGACTAATGGATGAATTCGATATTGTATCATCCAAAGGAAAAGGGACAGAAATAGTTGCAACTAAATGGATCCGCTAGGGGGAACGTTGTATGCCTTTTCGTGAAGTGATGGAAGCGAAATATCGAGACATTCTAACGAAGTATATAAAAGAACAATCAGAATCGACATTATACATAGGACAAAAATTCAGTAGAAAATCGATCGAGAATCAGGTTACTCCTGAAGAGATCATTAGCTTACATAAAATGATTTTACAAGAAATTTATCCGGATATGCCTGAATATGTTGTGCATTCCTTTGATATTTTACTAGAGATTATGCTTGGATACGGCTTTGCTTATCGTGAGCACCAAAGTCTGCGCAATCAGCAAAAAGAACTTAGATCGGAAATTGAAATTGCAGCAAATGTTCAGCAAACTTTATTAGAGACCAAGATTCCGTCAGTTGAAGGGCTAGATATCGGAGCGATAAGTGTGCCGGCAAGATTGATGAACGGGGATTATTATAATTTTGTAGAGGACGAGAATGATTGCATCAGTATTGCCATTGCTGACGTTATTGGAAAGGGGATTCCTGCCGCGTTATGTATGTCGATGATTAAGTACGCAATGGACAGCATTCCCGCTAATCGAAATGAGCCGAGCATGCTATTGGAAAATTTAAATCGGGTGGTCGAACAGAATGTCGATCCGAGCATGTTTATAACGATGTTTTATGGGATGTACGATTATGCACGGCACGTCTTTTCATATGCGTCCGCAGGCCATGAACCTGGATTTTATTACGATGGGAAGAAAAGGGAGTTTTCCGAGATTTATGCAAAGGGGCTTATGCTTGGGATCGATAAGAAGACAAAGTACAGACAGTATGAAAAGAATATTCATCCAGGCGATATGATCATTTTGTTGTCAGATGGTGTAACAGAGTGCCGCACGGATGAGGGGTTTGTGGAAAAAGAAACCTTACTTAACTACATTCGCAAATATATTCATTGTTCCGCTCAAGAAATTGTCAACAACATCTTTAAAGATTTGGAGAAACTGCAAGATTTTCAATTAAGAGACGATTTTACCCTCATTATTATTAAAAGACGTGTTTAATATTCACGGTAAAGGGTAATTGAGAATAAGACTGATAAGGGGAGAGGTAGGTCGGTTATGAACATCAAAATAGAGGTAATGGAACATGACAACTTACTAGAGGTGAAATTAGCTGGTGAAATAGACGCTTATACAGCCCCGAAGCTTCGAGAAACCCTCTTTCCACTTTCTGAACAAGAACAGGTGAATATGGTAGTGGACTTGACTGATGTTGGGTACATGGATAGTACAGGATTAGGAGTATTCGTCGGGGTCTTTAAAAGCATTCGTTCCAAAGATGGTGAACTGAAACTTATTGGCTTATCAAAGCGTCTTATAAGATTATTCGAGATCACTGGTTTAGCAGAAATCATGGATATTAACAGTCAGAATGAAGGTGAAGAAGAATGAGCCAACCTTATGATTATATCGAGATGAAAATTCCTGCTAAGCCAGAATATGTGGGAGTTATTCGGCTCACAGCTTCTGGCATCGCTGGAAGAATGGGTTTTTCATACGATGAAATTGAAGATTTAAAGATTGCAGTTAGTGAAGCTTGTACGAATGCTGCCCAGCATGCCTATAAATCTAAAGATAAAGGTGAAGTATCGATTGGTTATAGCCTTTATAAGGATCGGTTGGAAATTATTGTGGCTGATCGCGGGGTAAGTTTTGATTTGCAAGAATTAAGAAAAAAAATTGGCCCATACGATCAGCAGAAAGAATCAATTGAGTATATGCGTGAGGGAGGATTAGGCCTCTACCTGATTGAGACATTGATGGATGAGGTGAAATTTCACCACAACGAAGGTGTGACCGTCTTAATGACGAAATACCTGGAGGGAGAGAAGGTGGAGAGTGGTGCAAAAACAATCTCACCCTAATCAGCTAACAAAAGAGGAGATAGATGAGTATATTCAATCCTTTCAGCTTTATGAAGATGAAGAAGCACAGGCAAAACTCGTTCTGCATTATAAACCTTTAATAGAAAATATTGCTCGTAAGTATTCAAAGGGACGCTCCTATCATGAGGATATGGTTCAAGTCGGTGTTATTGGATTGCTTGGAGCAATTAGACGTTATGATGCTAAAGTGGGAAAAAGCTTTGAAGCATTTGCTGTTCCCACTATCATCGGAGAAATTAAACGGTTTTTGCGAGATAAAACGTGGAGTGTTCATGTGCCTAGAAGAATTAAAGAAATTGGACCCAAAATTAAGAAGACAGTTGAGTCGTTGACAACAACTCTTCACCGCTCACCAAAAATTTATGAAATTGCACAAGCGTTGGATGTATCGGAAGAAGATGTGTTAGAAGCAATGGAAATGGGGAAAAGCTATCAAGCTTTGTCAATTAATCACACTTTTGAAGCCGATTCAGAGGGCGGTACGGTAACCCTGTTAGACATTGTAGGAAAAGAGGATTCAGGGTATGAAAAAGTCAATCAAAGATTGGTGCTGGAAAAGGTTCTCTACGTATTAACAGATCGTGAGAGGGAAATAGTTCAGTACACTTATTTAGATAATTTAAGCCAAAAGGAGACGGGCGAAAAATTGGGGATTTCACAGATGCATGTGTCAAGATTACAGCGGAGAGCAATAAAAAAATTAAAAGAAGCGATATTAGCAGATGATACTAACACGGAGTGTCATTCATGAAACATTACGTTACAGGTGATGTTGAAGTATTCGCTTATCAACGAACAAAAGAAGGCAATGTCCAATGTGGAGATGATTATTTTTATTTAAGTACAGATGACTATTTTATCTGTGTTTTAGCAGATGGACTTGGTAGTGGAGAAAATGCTTATGAATCAGCTACCGCGGTTGTAGCCATCGTCAAGCAATACCATAGTGAAGATGTAGAGACGATTATGCGAAGGTGTAATGCAGAATTAGCAGAAAAAAGGGGAGCTGCAGTAGCGATTTTTAAAGTGTATTTCTCGAAGAGGGAATTTGTTTATAGTTGTGTTGGGAATATCCGTTTTTTCCTTTACTCTTCTTCCGGGAAATTAACATACCCGCTACCAGTAACGGGTTACTTATCTGGTAAGCCGCAAAGTTTTCGAACACAGAATTATTCTTATGAGCAATATTCAACTTTTTTAATTTATTCGGATGGCTTTCATTTCAATGGGTTAAAAAGTTTGTTGAATCCGATCAGATCATTGAGCAGCATTGCGGAAGAAATAAAAAATAGGCCATTTCCTTTTGCTGATGATGCGACTTTTATCATTGGGAAATTATATTAAATGAGTACCTGTTATTCCTCATGCTTCACTAATAAGAAGAGGACTCAGGTGCTTTTTTGTTTGCTTCTTTTTATGGCGGTGCTGATAATTAGCTTGATTCCATTAGAGCAAGCTTGTATTCCTACATCACATGGAATCAGAGGATTCTTTTAGCAAAAGGCATGTGAAACACTTTGGCATTACACAAAATGAACCAACTACGCAAAGGTGAAAAGTGAATGGCATTCGACCGCCTTTTACGTTAAGGATAATTGGTTGTTTGCTTAATTTGGAAGGCGGTTGTTTTCGTCCGCTAAATTCCTTATTTATGTGTTCTAGCTGCTTGTGATCGGCCGTGGGCAAAAACACATTGACCTTCAAATGTGCAATCGGTTTCTTACTTTTGATAGAATAAGTAGAAGGTGACAATATCATAAATGTTGGAGGAACGTTTCGTGGAGCAAACAATGGATAAGCAAGAACCTATTTTAAAAATGATTGCTGCTGAGCAAGCAATATCTTTTAAATCAGTAAAAAATGTTATTTCTTTGCTGAATGATGGCAATACGGTCCCGTTTATTGCCCGTTATCGTAAAGAGCAAACAGGCGCTCTTGATGAAGTACAAATACGAAATATCATGGAAAGATGGAATTACATACAAAACTTAGAGCAGAGAAAAGAAGAAGTTATTCGTTTGATTGAAGAGCAGGGCAAGCTAACTCCAGAGCTCAAACAACAAATCGATGCTTCGCTAAAGCTGCAGGAGGTCGAGGATTTATATCGTCCTTATAAGCAAAAAAGAAGAACAAAGGCAACTGTTGCCAAGGAAAAAGGGCTGGAGCCACTGGCTGACTGGATATTAACTTTTCCGACTGCTGGCTCAATAGAAGAGAAAGCAAAAGAATTTTTATCTGAAGAGAAGGAAGTTGTCACAGTAGATGATGCTTTGTCTGGTGCGAAGGATATTATTGCAGAAACGGTTTCGGATGATGCAGATGGACGCAAATGGATTCGAACGGAAACCTTTAAGTCGAGCATTATTGAATCTTCTGTTAAAGATGCAGAAAAAGACGAAAAGAATGTTTATGAAATGTACTATGACTATTCTGAACCAGTCCATAAAATTGTCCCTCACCGTATTTTAGCGTTAAACCGTGGAGAAAAGGAAGAAATTTTAAGGACTTCTCTAAAACCGAATGTGGAGCGTATTTTAACTTACTTGAATAAAAAATGGATTAAAAATACAAAAGCCATTACGGCACAGCTCGTTGCAGAGGCAATTGAAGATGGCTATAAACGTTTAATTCAGCCTTCGATTGAGCGAGAAATTCGCGGTGAATTAACGGAAAAAGCGGAAGAGCAGGCCATCCATATCTTTTCAGAGAATTTGCGGAAGCTCTTGCTGCAACCACCGTTAAAAGGAAAAGTCGTGCTTGGAGTGGATCCTGCCTATCGCACAGGTTGCAAGCTCGCTGTCGTAGATGAAACAGGAAAGGTTTTAAAGATAGATGTTGTTTATCCACATCCTCCAAGTGCTAAACCGAAGGAAGCGAAGGAAAAGGTTAAAGCAATTCTGAATCAATATGGCGTTGAGGTTGTAGCCATTGGAAATGGAACAGCTTCAAGAGAAACAGAACAATTTGTTGCAGATATACTAAAGGAAGAAGAAGAGGCGATCTTTTATTTAATTGTTAATGAAGCAGGTGCTAGTGTCTATTCAGCTTCCGATATCGCTCGTGAAGAGTTTCCTGATTTTCAAGTCGAAGAAAGAAGTGCGGTATCAATTGCTCGACGACTTCAAGACCCGCTTGCGGAATTGGTAAAGATCGATCCAAAGTCCGTTGGGGTTGGGCAATATCAGCATGATGTTTCGCAAAAAAGATTGAATGAATCGCTCACTTTCGTGGTGGAGACGACTGTTAACCAAGTTGGAGTAAATGTGAATACGGCATCTGCGTCATTGCTACAATATGTAGCTGGACTGTCTAAAGCAGTTGCCAATAATATTGTGAAAAAGCGTGATGAAGAAGGAAAGTTTAGCAAAAGGGAGCAGTTAAAGAAAATTCCGAGATTGGGTGCGAAAACTTATGAACAGGCAATTGGCTTTTTAAGAGTGATCGATGGCACTGAACCGCTTGATCGTACAAGCATTCACCCGGAAAGTTATCCTGAAGTAAAGCGTCTTTTAAGCAATATTGGATTTACAACGAACGACCTTGGTTCAGAAGCGTTAAAAACCGTATTGTCAAAGGTTGATATAAAGGATATCTCTGCAGAGCTTGAAATAGGGGAGCTTACGTTAAAGGATATTATTGATGCATTAATGAGTCCTGAGCGCGATCCGCGAGACGATCTCCCAAAACCTTTGCTAAAAAAGGATGTATTAAAACTTGAAGATCTTAAAGCAGGTATGGAACTCCAAGGAACAGTAAGAAATGTCGTCGATTTCGGAGCGTTTGTAGATATCGGTGTGAAACAAGACGGCCTTGTCCATATTTCTAAATTAAAACGAGGGTTTGTCAAGCACCCTCTCGATGTTGTCTCAGTTGGTGACGTCGTTACTGTATGGGTGGATTCTGTTGATGTGAAAAAAGGAAGAGTTGCCCTGACAATGTTGTCACCGCAGGAATAGTGATGCAAAATGACAAGCTGCACATTCGGATTTAGATTGTGTAGCTTGTTTATTGTCGAGCCTGGTTTATTGAATAATTATCGCATGGGACGACTAAAAACAATGCGTTTATTAGGCTAGTATGATGCTGATGTTGCTTTCTGACCCCATAAAACGATAGGAGAAAACGGGTTTCTCCTATCGTTTTATGGAACCCTTTCAGTTATGCAAAACAGGTATGTGAAAGTTTCATTATCGAGAGAGCAGCCTCTAATAATTTGTGCGGCTTAAGCATTAGGGAATGTATCGCAATTTTTTGCTTTTAAACAGCGCATGTTTAGGAGCAGTGTTTTTTTCTGTAAAAGAACCAGCATTGATTCAGCAATTTAATTTGATGGCGATTTTTCTCAAGAAAGGCTCTTTGCATTTGATTTTGGAACCAAGTTGGCATGTTGAGACCTCCCAGTTTTAGAATTCAAAGGGTATATACAATGTATGCTATAATAGGTTGTCATGTTTACTTATAATGGAGAGGAAAACGTTTTATGGAGGAATTTCAATTACAAGGGCTTGTTGAGAAGTTGTCACTGGAGTTTTTCCAAAAGCCATTCAAACATAAAGCGATTTTTAATAATCGTTTACGCACAACGGGTGGCCGCTATTTATTGAAGTCCCATAATATTGAAATAAACCGAAAGTATTTGGAACAGTTGGGTAAGGAAGAATTAATCGGCATTATTAAGCACGAGCTTTGCCACTACCATCTTCATTTGGAAGGAAAAGGCTATCAGCATCGTGATGCTGACTTTAAAAAGCTTTTGAAAAAGGTTGGAGCACCCCGTTTTTGTAACGTATTGCCCTATCATCCGGAGAGAAAACGCACTTATAAGCTACATGTTTATAAATGTTCCCATTGTGGTCAGGTCTTTAAAAGAAAGAGAGCTGTAAATGTATTGCGATATGTATGTGGCAAGTGCCGAGGTAAACTTATCAAAATAAATGGTTGACATTTCAAAAAAAGGATGTTAATTTATATTTCCGTCGCACAATTATATAAGTCGAAAATACTTATATTTTTGTTCTTGACTTGGATATAACATCTCATTATAATATGAAGAGTCGATAAAAGAGAGACGGAAAAAAACATATTATTCCGCGGTAGCTCAGTGGTAGAGCAACGAGCAAAGCATCATGAAAGTGCTGCGAGTTGTACTCATCGAGTTGCTACTTGGTTTGTCTTTCTGAGATGAGGACAATCGGTAATGGATAATAGGTTTAGGAACAAAATAATTTTTATTCCGCGGTAGCTCAGTGGTAGAGCAATCGGCTGTTAACCGATCGGTCGTAGGTTCGAATCCTACCCGCGGAGCCACCATTTTGGATTATGGGGAAGTACTCAAGAGGCTGAAGAGGCGCCCCTGCTAAGGGTGTAGGTCGCGCGAGCGGCGCGAGGGTTCAAATCCCTCCTTCTCCGCCATTTTTCTGAATGGCCCGTTGGTCAAGCGGTTAAGACACCGCCCTTTCACGGCGGTAACACGGGTTCGAATCCCGTACGGGTCACCAATTCTTCTCAACCTGTTTCCTTTATTTCATTGAAAAGATTTTGCTAACGCGAAAAATTGTCATTTTCACTAGTGTGAAAAAAGGAAGGAAAGCTATTTTCTCCTACGTCGAAAAAGACAAAGGAAAGTTATTTTCACTATCGTGAAAAAACATTGGTCCGGTAGTTCAGTTGGTTAGAATGCCTGCCTGTCACGCAGGAGGTCGCGGGTTCGAGTCCCGTCCGGACCGCCATTAATTTTTAATAATGGGCTATAGCCAAGTGGTAAGGCAACGGACTTTGACTCCGTCATTCGTAGGTTCGAATCCTGCTAGCCCAGCCAATTTTTTAGAAGTGATTCTTTAGTCGGTACAGTAGCGGGGCAATTTATTTGTGAATTTGTTATCTGTTATGCCTGTCGATCCGCCATTTGAATGCTCTTTCTGAGATGGTAACATCACAGATGCCTTAAAGAATTTGGCAGTAGCACTTATTTAATTTAGAGCCATTAGCTCAGTCGGTAGAGCATCTGACTTTTAATCAGAGGGTCGAAGGTTCGAGTCCTTCATGGCTCACCAAGTTTTTTCATTTAATATGCGGGTGTGGCGGAATTGGCAGACGCACTAGACTTAGGATCTAGCGCCGCAAGGCGTGGGGGTTCGACTCCCTTCACCCGCACCATTAATTACCACTTGAAAATAATATTATTTTTACGTATAATATTATTTATCGCTTCTTTAGAATAATGCGGTCGTGGCGGAATGGCAGACGCGCTAGGTTGAGGGCCTAGTGGGGGCGACCCCGTGGAGGTTCAAGTCCTCTCGGCCGCACCAAAAAGTTTTGAAAGAATTGTTGACAATCAGATTATTATCGTGATATAATGATTAAGTTGTCTTTCGGATAGGATGCGCCCGTAGCTCAATTGGATAGAGCGTTTGACTACGGATCAAAAGGTTAGGGGTTCGACTCCTCTCGGGCGCGCCATACATCGGGAAGTAGCTCAGCTTGGTAGAGCACTTGGTTTGGGACCAAGGGGTCGCAGGTTCGAATCCTGTCTTCCCGACCATGAGTTGTTACGCACGACCAAGATAGAGCAGGGAAGATTAAGTGAAATTACAATAATAAATGCGGGTGTAGTTTAATGGTAAAACCACAGCCTTCCAAGCTGTTGTCGTGGGTTCGATTCCCATCACCCGCTCCAACAAAATTTTACACAATTGCACTTTGAAAACTAAACAAATCATACGTCAACAAATTATAGTGGAGGCACTCTTGTGAGAGCCAAAGCTAGCCAACGTTTATTTTAAACATAAGAGCTAATCTTACTCTTTTTTGGAGAGTTTGATCCTGGCTCAGGACGAACGCTGGCGGCGTGCCTAATACATGCAAGTCGAGCGCTTGCACAAGAAAGCTT
>NZ_JARGEJ010000900.1:0-287 GCF_029211245.1 Robertmurraya sp. DFI.2.37
GCAGAAGAAAGGGATATTCTTTGCCGTTTGTGATGAAAGGTATCTGCCCGACAGGATGAAAGTATATGTTACGGACAGCACTTTGCAGGAGGCAAACAGCCAGCTTTATATGTCGATGCTGGAAAGGATCGGCGTTCATGTGCCCTGTTCCCATGTGGTAAACCAGATATGGAAATTCGCCGGGGGAAGCTACCGGGAGGAACTGGCCGAGAGGGTGAAGCTGTTCGGCCGTTACCGGGAGTTTGACAAGGCCATAAAAAGCCGTTATGACGGCCTGGCCTCGTATG
>NZ_JARGEJ010000901.1:0-287 GCF_029211245.1 Robertmurraya sp. DFI.2.37
GTGGTTTGATAGTCCTGGCTGCTATGATGAATTATTAAATAATCCATATATTATCAGCGAGGAGAGTCTTATTGAAAATTATCTTCCTGTTACAACCGAAATGATTGATCTTGGCATAATGGCTGACCCTAAGATTCAAGGCAAATGGACTCCAAAAGCTCCTTCACTAGTGGAATCCGTAATTGATAATAGAAGGATCCGCTCATTTATCATTTCAAAACTTGTGGCAAGTCTCAGTGATGGTGATACATTAATTTCTGCAAACGAGATTGAGTTATATATAAAAG
>NZ_JARGEJ010000902.1:0-287 GCF_029211245.1 Robertmurraya sp. DFI.2.37
CTGTTGAATAGATTATGAAGAGAGGATTTAGTGGAGTCTTGATTAAAGGAGGTTGTGAGATGGCTTACGGATATCCTGGTCCTTATGCATATCCAACCCCTTATCCACCTCCATACTATCCTGGAAGTGGTGCTTGGGCGGCGTTATGGATTGTTTTGTTCGTCCTTTTATTAATTTTCTTTGGATGGTGGTACTTCGGGGGGGTCCTATCGTTAAGGCGGAAAGTTAATACTATCTATCTTTTAGCAGTAGGCAAAATGCTTGCTGCTTCCATTTTGGCACTAGTA
>NZ_JARGEJ010000903.1:0-287 GCF_029211245.1 Robertmurraya sp. DFI.2.37
CTGAATGACTATTGTATCACCATTGCCGAGAAATTTGCTCCCGAAGAGATTGAAGCGCGCCGGAAGGCAGGCAAAGTAACTACTTATTATACCTGCTGCACAGAGCCCCGCCCCAACACTTTCACTTTCAGCGAACCTGCCGAAGCTGAATGGCTGGCATGGCATAGTGCGAAAGAAAATCTGGACGGATATCTTCGTTGGGCTTTAAACAGCTGGGTGAAAAATCCCCTACAAGACAGCCGTTTCACAGCTTGGGCTGCCGGAGACACGTATATGATTTATCCGGG
>NZ_JARGEJ010000904.1:0-287 GCF_029211245.1 Robertmurraya sp. DFI.2.37
GCAACTTGTTAACGGCCATGGTGGGCCTCCTCTCGGTCGCGGCGGGCGCGGTGCGCCGCCTGAAAACGTCCTACCTCCAGTATAGGGCTTTCCGCGCGGGCAGGGAAACAAGTTGTCCACGCTTTCATGACCGCTTTCGCGCGGATCGCCGGCCATCGCCAGCCGGGCGGTCGGGTGCCCTACGATAAATATCTTCGGCAGCGTGCAACATGCCCCGAATAGAGCGGCCCCCTTTAGGGTCTCGACGAAAGGACGCACCATGGAACAGTTCGACGCAGCGATCATCG
>NZ_JARGEJ010000905.1:0-287 GCF_029211245.1 Robertmurraya sp. DFI.2.37
GGAATGATTTAAAGGCCGGATTTGAAAAATGATAATGAAAATTCGAAAAGAATGGATAAAATAGTAACAATACTTATAAATGGTCGATGACAAAGAGAGTAGATATTTGTGAAAGTAAGAGCGAGTTAGGGATGGTGGAAGCCTAATGCGGAGCAAATGATGACGCGCACTTTGGAGATTCCTTCCTGAACGTAAAAGTAGGGAAAGGACGGGGACAGCCCCGTTATCAAGTGGAAGTGGTTTTTAGATTTCTAAAAACAATTAGAGTGGTACCCCGGGATTATAAT
>NZ_JARGEJ010000906.1:0-287 GCF_029211245.1 Robertmurraya sp. DFI.2.37
TTTGATTCCGGAAAAAAGCGTGCGAATTCCGGAAATTCCAGTGTTAATTCCGGAAAAATTCATTTTTATGCATATTCGTAAAACCCTCGTCCAGACTTCTTACCCAGCCAACCTGCCTTGACGTATTTGCGCAGCAGCGGACATGGGCGATATTTATCATCACCAAAACCTACATGAAGCGTTTCCATAATGTAGAGACATGTATCCAATCCGATAAAATCGGCGAGTGTTAACGGACCCATTGGATGATTCATACCGAGCTTCATCACTTCATCAATCGCTTCTTT
>NZ_JARGEJ010000907.1:0-287 GCF_029211245.1 Robertmurraya sp. DFI.2.37
GTGATCATCCCGACGATCCTCATCACGAAAGCAAAGCGATACTGAAGCTGCGCTCTAAGCCCCGCTGAGACAAGCTTAAAATAAAGTTTTATATATTTTGCGATTGTCATCTCTTTATCCCCCTTGAACAACCACTTTATGGGATGCCCGATTCCAGACCATTCTTAAAACGAAGTAACATACGAGTAGCCAAAATAATTGAAGCCCTAAAGAGGTGAAAACTTCTCCCCCTGTCGTCTCCCCGATAAAAATCGAAATCGGCATAAAGAAAATGGCTTGGAAGGGCA
>NZ_JARGEJ010000908.1:0-287 GCF_029211245.1 Robertmurraya sp. DFI.2.37
ATAAGAAAAAAGTATATAATAAGGGTGATAACAAATGATACATGAATCAATTAAAGTGGTGGAAGGTACATCAGTTAATCCGGAACAATTACCTGTTGGACGTAGAGAGTTACAGGCTATTTATAAGAAAAATCCTAGAATTTTTCAAGAAATCGAAAATCTAATTACCCCTTTAAGATTACCAGAGAATTATCCGTTTTATCTTGTTAATTTACGTGAATCATTTTTCCCAAATTTATTTGGACCAGATGCTTCAGAATATATATTTTATGTTCTGCACTATGGTC
>NZ_JARGEJ010000909.1:0-287 GCF_029211245.1 Robertmurraya sp. DFI.2.37
TAACTGGAAATATAACGGGAAAGGCTCTTGGAATCAACGAGGACGGTGTATTGAAAAACGAAGATGAAAATGGTGTGATTCATAGTATCTACTCTGCTGATATTGAGCTAGTATAAATAAATTTCCTAGCTTTTTTATGATCGAGTGTATACGAACATAATGATTCTGCTTTTATCTGTTTTTAACCTAAACCTAAGCAATCCAGTTAGTAGAATAAGGAAATTGTAACCTTCAACGTTGTATATCTATATGATTCACATCAATGAATCATGATCGTGAATAGGTGA
>NZ_JARGEJ010000091.1:0-11097 GCF_029211245.1 Robertmurraya sp. DFI.2.37
TTGTGAGGGGAACGTACGTTTGTCAAGACGGAAAGTTTGTTCGCATCCCTTATTGGGGGTGTAACGATAAAAAGCCCTAGTCGTAAGACTAGAGCTAATGCGGAAAATTAATTTCCGAGAGACTATAGTTTATAAAAAGGGGGTGATATTCGATAGAGTACAAGGGAACTGCTAAAGATGAGAGGAAGTGATATTCATTGAAAATGACTTGGAGATGGTACGGAGAAGGAAATGACTCAATCACTTTGGATCATATTCGTCAAATTCCAGGTGTAATGGGAATTGTATGGTCGCTGCATGACAAGGTTGCTGGGGAAGAATGGGAACTGGAAAGAATGGAAGCGGTAGCTGCACAAATTAGAAGCAAAGGTTTTAGCCCTGAAGTCGTGGAAAGCGTAAACATTCATGATGATATTAAAATTGGTTTACCAACAAGAGATAAATATATTGATATTTATATCGATACGATTAAGAAGCTTTCAACAGTTGACATTAAAGTAATCTGCTATAATTTTATGCTCGTTTTTGATTGGACAAGAACGGATTTATACAAAGAACTACCGGATGGCTCTAATGCGCTATTTTATGAAAAAGCTGCTATTTCGGATGATCCGAAAGAGATGGTAAAGAAAATATTGGACAGTTCTGGTGGGTTCAGATTACCAGGCTGGGAGCCTGAGTGTTTGGCAAATTTGGATGAACTTTTTAAAGCATACGAACAAGTGACAGAAGATGTTCTGTTCGATAATTTGAAATACTTTTTAGAACGAGTGATTCCCGTTTGTGAAGAATATGATGTAAAAATGGCGATTCATCCAGATGATCCAGCATGGCCAATCTTTAGTTTACCGCGCATTATTCGAAACAGGGACTATATTTAGAAGATTTCTTGATTTAGTTGATAGTCCTTATAATGGATTAACGTTTTGTACGGGTTCACTAGGATCTAATTCTGAAAACGACCTTCCGGCAATGATTCGCGAATTTCATGATCGCATTCCTTCGCACATATTCGCAATGTTAAAGTTTTTGAAAATGGTGATTTCATTGAGGTTTCTCACAACGGTCAGGACGGAAGCGTTAATGTTCCAGAAGTGATAAAAGCTTATCATGAAAACGGGTTTACTGGTTTTGTACGCCCAGATCATGGTCGTCATTTATGGGGAGAAGAGAAACACTGTAGGCCTGGATATGGATTGTATGATCGGGCGCTAGGAATTATGTATATGCTTGGAGTTTGGGACAGTCTTGAAAACAGGAAATAAAATTGAGAGAGCTTAAAAGAGATATGTGGATAAGAAATTTTAAAAGAAGCAATGGCTATAGTTAAAGCAGTTTGTGAAGCATTAAGTCTGCGCAATTACACGAACCTTGCACATATTTTTTGTCGAAATAAAGAAAAAACAAAAAATTTGTGATATTTTCTTTTTTATACACTACCATACAAGCATAGTAGTGTGGTAGTATGTAAATATGGAAGGGAGGTTCTCTATAAAAATGTTAGACGCAGACTTAGCAAAAAAAGTAATGGTTAACAAATACTCAACTCGAGATTATGTTTATCAACAATTAAAAGAAAACATTGTAAATTTAAAGCTGGAGCCGGGCTTGAGTATATCAGAAAAGGAAATTGCCGAATGGTTGAGTGTAAGTCGTACACCGGTGAGAGAGGCCTTTGTGAGGTTGAATCAAGAGCAGCTACTAGAGGTATATCCACAAAGAGGCACTGTTGTATCATTAATTGATCTTAAACATGTGGATGATGCAAGATTTATCAGGGAGCATTTAGAAGTAGCAACGGTAAGAGTTGCTTGTGAAAGTTTTCCTGAAGATAAAACGGCTTTATTGGAAAAGAACATCGAGACTCAACACCGCTGTGTGCAAGAAAAAGATTACGAGCAATTATTCGAACTTGATGAAGAGTTTCATAGCACAATCGCAATAGGTTCGCAGAAAGCTAGAGTGTGGTCAGTCATCCAACAGATGAATAGTCATTTAAACCGGGTCAGACTTCTTAGTCTTGCTTCGGAGTTCAATTGGGAGACGATATTAAGACAACATAGTGAAGTATTGAACGCTATTAAAGCGAAAGATCCAGAACGTGCTGCAACGGTAATGGCCCAGCATTTACAATTAGTATCTGTTGATCAAAACGAGCTAAAGAAAGCATATCCGAGTTACTTTAAGTAAAGTCATATGTAGATAAAGTTTACATGGAGAATTCAGGTTTGCCTTTATCGCTTTCAATGAAAGCGGTATCTTTTGAAATTGTTTTAGTTATAAAGTCTAAAAATTAGAGAAATTTCACATTTTAAGGAGGACCTTAACGATGAAAGGGAAAATTTTAGCAGCACTGTTAATTTTAGCAATGGTAATTGTAAGCGCTTGTGGGAATAAATCTGAGACAAATAGCAGCGAAAATGCAAATAATGAAAACTCGAATGACAACGTTTACACATTGAAGTTGGGAACAGCATTAACCCCGACAGATCCAATTTATCAAGGATTGGAAGCGTTTAAAGATGCTGTCGAAGAAAAAACGGGTGGCGATGTCAAAATTGAGATTTATGGTAGTGGTTCACTAGGAGAAGATAAGGATATCGTTGAACAAGCGATCATGGGGGCGAATGTTGGGGTAATTGTTGATACGGGCCGCCTTGCAGAAATGGTACCGGAAATTGGAATTTTATCAGCTCCTTATATTGTCGATAGCTACGAAGAAGCGAGAGAAGTTGTCATGTCTGATTTATTCAAAGGTTGGGAAGAGAAGCTAGTAACCGATTTTAATGTGGAAATCTTATCATTTAACTGGTATCAAGGCGATAGACACATTTTAACAAACAAACCAATTAACACACCAGACGATTTAAAAGGATTAAAATTGCGTACTCCTGGTGCTGCCATTTGGACTGAAACGATTACTGCATTGGGAGCAAGCCCGGCAGGAATGCCTTGGACTGAAGTCTACCCTGGAGTACAACAAGGCGTAATTGATGGCGCTGAAGCGCAGCATCCGGCAACATATGGAGCGAAATTATATGAAGTGATCTCTAATATCTCTAAAACTTCTCATTTCCAATTACTAACCGGTTTAGTAGTAGGGTCTCAATGGTTGGAAACCCTTCCAGCTGAGTATCAAGAAATTTTAAAAGAAGAAGCGTTGATTGCTGGTGATGAGGCTTCAAAGAATACGGTTGATATGCTAGATGAATTTGAAGCGGATATGGTGGCTGAAGGTGTGGAAGTCATTGAAGTTGACAAAGCATTATTTAAAGAAAAAACAGATGCTGTATACGATAAATTTGAAGGATACCAAGAGCTTCGTCAACAAATCAACGAGCTGCTTGGAAAATAATATAAAGGTGAGTGGCTAGAATGAAAAATATTACTCACGGACTAGTGAAATTAGAAACAATCCTTACAAGTGGTTTAATGGTTGGTGTAGTTATATTTGTATTCGTAGCTGCGGTCATGAGATGGGTCGGTGCACCCCTCTCATGGTCGGTTGAATTTGCACAATTACTATTTGTTTGGGTTATCTTTCTAGGAGCGAATAAAGCATTAAGAGAAGGAAAGCATATTGGGGTCGATTTTATTACTAGTAGATTGCCAGAAAAAATTTCTAACCTTATTGCCATTGTCATGAACATTTTAATGATTTCATTTCTTGCATTTGTTGGCTATCATGGGATATTGCTAAGCATTGAAAATTCAGTGCGATTAATTAATAATCTGCCATTTAGCTATTCATTTGTGACGATTGCGGTTCCTGTCGGTGCTGCGTTAATGATCATTACACTTCTTATTAATACTTCAAAACTAATAAAAAAACAGTTCGCATAGAAAATTGAAGAAAGGAGGAAGATCAGATGGTACTGTTAGCAGTTATCTTTTTCATACTGCTTTTCCTTAATATGCCCGTTGCTTTTGCGATAGGAATCGCTTGTTTATCGTACTTTCTTTTTGAACCGAATTTACCCATTTCGATAACCGTCCAACGAATGGTTTCTGGAACGCAATCTTTTCCATTGTTGGCTGTCCCATTTTTTATCCTTGCTGGAAATTTAATGAATTCAGCTGGCATTACATCAAGATTAATTCGCTTTTCCAATGCTTTGACAGGTCATATTCAAGGTAGTCTAGCCCATGTCTCAATTGTATTGAGTACAATTATGGGAGGGATATCAGGTTCCGCTAATGCTGATGCAGCCATGCAAAGTAGAATACTTGGTCGCAAAATGATTGATAGAGGATATTCGGGTGGTTATTCTGTCGGTGTTATTGCATTCAGTTCATTAATCACAGCAACGATACCGCCAAGTATTGGACTTATACTGTATGGTTATGTAGGCGAGGTGTCTATTGGAAAGTTATTTTTAGCAGGAATTATACCAGGAATTTTAATGATGGTGTTCCTGATGGTCGTTGCTTATACGATTGCTAAGAAAAGAGGTTATGACTCGATTGACCGTCCAAAGCGAGCGACTTTCAAAGAAGTAATGAGTTCTTTGCGAGAAAGTATTTGGGCATTGTTGTTCCCGGTTATTCTTATTGTTGGAATTCGCTTTGGGATTTTTACAGCATCTGAGGCAGGCTCATTTGCAGTTGTCTATGCATTAATAATCGGTTTCTTTATTCACAAGGAGCTTGACTGGAAGAAGTTTAAAGAAGCTGTCAATCGCTCTGTAGTAGACAATGCGATGATTTTATTGATCATTTCAACATCTGCTATTCTCGGTTACTTAATTACGTATAATCAGCTTCCGAGAACTGCTGCTGAATTTATCATTGGTCTCACTTCAAGTCCAACATTGATTTTGTTCTTAGTGCTGTTGTTCCTACTAATTATGGGAATGTTCATTGAATCGACAGTTATTGTTCTCTTATTAACACCTATTTTCTTACCGATTATTACTCAAATCGGAGTAGACCCGGTTCACTTTGGAATTCTCATGATGACGCTTGTGACCATGGGAGGTATGACTCCGCCTGTAGGGGTAACGATGTATACCGTATGTTCTTTAACGAATGTATCGGTAGAGGAGTATGTAAAAGAATCATGGCCATTCATGGCAGGGGTTATTTTACTTGTTGCGATACTCGCATTATTCCCTCAAATCGTTACATTCCTACCAGATCTCTTAATGTAGTATAAAGAAAGCATTTGTCAGACTCTGAAATAATGGATGATTGTTCAAGAGAACAAACTCCGTATGAGGGGTCTTCCTCTTTTTTTACCCTAACTCGATGAATAAGGATGAAACGATGCATTTTATCAATTGGGCAGAAACGATATGAAAATTTCGTAGTGCTTGAGCTGTGCAAAACTTACAAAATGAAAACGGAGTGATTGGATGTATTCATTTCAAGATAAAGTAATATTTGTTACCGGCAGCAGTTCTGGTATTGGAAAATCGATTATTTTAGGTTTTTCAGAATTAGGTGCTTCTGTTATTGTTCATGGAAATAAAAATCTTGTAGCAGCCGAACAACTTGTCGCGCAAATTGTTGCAAAAGGAAAGAAGGCGCTCTTAGTTTCGGGTGATGTGACGAATGCAAAGCAAGTGCAAAAAATGGTCTCGAAAATAGAGCAAGAGTTTGGAAGAGTAGATGTTTTAGTTAACAATGCAGGTTCGATGGTGAAGAGAAGCAGAATTGAAGATATGGAAGAAGAACTATGGGAGCAAATTTTTAATGTTAATTTAAAGTCGGCTTTTCTTGTGACAAAGTCGGTGGTGCCATTGATGAAAAAGCAAGGGAAAGGCAGGATTATTAATGTCACTTCGATTGCTGCCCGCAACGGCGGTGGTAACGGTGCTGTTGCCTATGCCTCCGCTAAAGGTGGTTTAAGCACATTTACCCGTGGACTAGCGAAAGAATTGATTGCCGATCATATTTATGTCAATGGAATTGCACCTGGTTTCATCGAAACACCTTTCCATTCAAATACATCAGAAGAAATGCGTGTCAATATGACAAAGCAAATTCCTCTTGGGAGAGAAGGGATGCCGGAAGAAATGGTGGGTGCTGTTTTATTTTTAGCCTCTGATGCAGCAAGCTATATTACAGGAGAAATCATAGAAGTGAACGGTGGACTACTGATGGACTAAACGGAGCTTTTTTATTGCGCGGCTCATAGGAGGTTGATTTTTTTTGAAGGCGTTTATGGATAAGGACTTTCTATTAGAAACAGATACAGCTAAGAAATTATTTCATGACTATGCGAAAGATATGCCTATATATGACTATCATTGTCATTTAACAGCAAAGGAAATCGCGGAAAATAAAAGATTTAATAATCTCACTGACGTTTGGCTTGATGGGGACCATTATAAATGGAGGGCGATGCGTTCGAATGGGATTAATGAAACGTTTATTACCGGAAATAAATCCGATAGGGAAAAATTTCAGGCGTGGGCGGAAACGATTCCTCATTGCATCGGAAACCCCCTTTATCATTGGACACATTTAGAGCTACAAAGGTGCTTCCAACTTTATGATCCCCTCAACGAAAGTACAGCAGAAGAAATATGGGAAAAGAGCAATGCTATCATACAGGAGGAATCATTTTCTGCAAGGGGGCTTTTGCATAAATTTAACGTTAAGGGGCTATGTACAACAGATGATCCGCTCGATACGTTAGAATACCATCAGCAATTAAGGAATGAGCCAAATTTTAATATTGAAGTATTGCCTACCTTTCGCCCTGATGGAGCGCTAAATGTAGACCTGGCTAGCTTTATGGATTGGCTGCAAAAGCTAGGCGCGATTACGGGAATCTCGATTAATACTTTTGCATGTTTCATAGAAGCATTGAAAGTGAGAGTGGATTATTTTCACGAAGTAGGCTGTCGTTTGTCGGATCATGGTTTAGATTCGTCGTTTTTCTTAAAAGGAACAGAGACTGAAGTTGAAGAAATTTTTAAGAGAAGAATATCTGGGGCTGCACTTTCAAATGAAGAAATCGTTAAACTGAAGACGGAAATTTTACTTCATTTAGGGAAAATGTATAAAGAAAATGGTTGGGTGATGCAACTTCATATTGGCGGCTTGCGGAATAATAATTCAAAAATGCTGAATTTAATTGGGCCTAATACTGGTTTTGACTCGATTGCTGATTTCACTTACGCTGAAGAGCTTTCTGCATTGCTTGATGAATTAGAAAAGGATTCCTCCCTGCCAAAAACGATTATTTACAATTTGAATCCAAGAGATAATTATGTTGTGGGTTCCATGATTGGAAACTTCCAAGCAGAGATTCCAGGAAAAATCCAATTTGGTACAGCGTGGTGGTTTAATGATAATAAGGATGGGATGGAGGAGCAAATAAAAGCTTTAGCGAATTTAGGAATACTTTCACGATTTGTCGGAATGGTAACGGACTCAAGAAGTTTTCTTTCGTATCCTAGGCATGAGTATTTCCGCAGAATTCTTTGCAATGTGATCGGTAACTGGGTTGAAAACGGACAATATCCACCTGACTTTACTTATCTAGGAAAAATGATCGAGAATATTTGTTTTTACAACATTAAAAAATATCTGGAAGTCTCTACTTGAATGATCAAGAGTGAACTAAGTATGAGTATCTTAATCTTGACGTTAACTGTACTTGAATAAATCGATGTTCGGGGGAATAATGATGGATGTTGTAACAATAGGAGAATCAATGGTTGTTTTTACTCCAACGACTCCGTTAATGAGGTACGCCCACACGTATTCTCGTAAATTCGGCGGTGCTGAAACAAATGTAGCGATTGGGTTAACGAGATTAGGTCATCATGTTGGTTGGATTAGCAGAGTGGGCGAGGATGAATTTGGAAAAGCACTCCTCTCATTTATCCGCGGAGAAGGTGTCGATGTTTCCCAAGTAAAATATGATGCAACAGCACCAACAGGAATTTACTTTAAGGAGATTCGTCATGGCGGTGATGTGCGTGTTCAATATTATCGAAGTAACTCAGCCGCGAGTCGTCTTTTACCTGAGGATATTGATCAGGAATTTATAAAGAAGGCAAAATATTTGCATGTTACTGGGATTACACCAGCTTTAAGCGAAAGCTGCTATGAAACAGTTCTACATGCGATTCGCATCGCAAAGGAGCACGGTGTGAAAGTAGTATTTGATCCTAATCTTCGCAAAAAACTTTGGACAGAAGAACAGGCGAGAAAGGTTTTGCTTGAACTAGCGAGTTTAGCGGATATTATCCTTCCAGGAGTAGATGAAGGAAAGTTTATGTTTGGGGAAGCGGACCCTAAGAAACTTTGCCGATTATTTTTAAATCATGGTGCGGAAATAGTGATTTTAAAAGTAGGGGCACAGGGTGCCTATTATGGAATGAAGGATGAAATAAAGCTTGTCCCCGGTTTTCCAGTTAAAACAGTCATTGATCCAGTTGGCGCTGGTGATGGTTTTGCAGCAGGGGTCATCTCTGGCTTCTTGGATGGGATTGGACTCGAACAGGTTGTTGAACGTGGAAATGCGGTAGGAGCTATTGCTACCCAAGTTGAAGGAGATTTTGAAAGTTTGCCAGATCGCAATGAGTTGTATCGCTTTTTCCATTCAACAGAAGATGATATAAACCGTTAAATTTATGTAACAATTGGTTTTGTTGTAGGTCGGTAGTGATTTTGGGCTAATCTTTTCTCTGACTCCATGAAACGAAGCGTTTTTTCAGTATAATTAAGAGACGTGTAAAATTTTGATTTGACACGAAATGAGCCAAAATCGTTCTATCAACAATATAAAGTTTAAAACTAAAGATTTCGTGGAGGTATTATGAATCTTATCGAGCAGATTAAAGACAGCGGAATTGTGGCAGTGATTCGAGGAGCAAATAAAGACAATATCATTCCAGTCGCAAAGGCATTGAGTGCTGGTGGCGTTAAGGCACTAGAATTAACAGTGGAAACACCGAAAATCCTCTCATTAGTTGAGATGGTTGCGGATGAATTAAAGGACGATGTTATCGTTGGAGTTGGCACAGTCTTAGATCCTGAAACGGCAAGAGCATCCATTATGGCTGGAGCGAGGTTTGTTTTCTCTCCGGTGGTGAATATTGAGACGATTAAAATGACGAAAAGATATGGTGTCGTCAGTGTTCCAGGTGCGTTCACGCCAACAGAAATTTTAACTGCTTATGAAAACGGAGCAGATTTAATAAAGGTATTTCCAGCGAATTTACTCGGTCCGCGTTTCTTTAAGGATGTGCGAGGACCGCTGCCGCATATCCCATTAATGCCGACTGGAGGAATTGATGTTAGCAATGTTGGTGATTATATTCGTGCTGGAGCTGTGGCGGCTGGTGCTGGAAGCACGCTTGTAGATATGAAGCAAGTGATCGATGAGAAATGCTGTGAAAAAATCACATTAAAAGCTAGCCAATTTGTGAATGAAGTAAAGCGGGCGAGAGAGATGAAGGCATAAACCTAAGGGCGCATTTGCGCCTTTTAATTTTAGGCTTTTGCCGGCCGTAACACTTTCTGTCTATAATAGAATGGTATAAAGGGATTTTCGGGATGGCCATTTAAATAATGTTTGAATCGAGGTAAGACATAGTGAAAACAAAGATAGAGCAATTTCATTCTTCCATGGCCATTTGCCTTTATAGCTTGTTGATTGGTCTATACCTATTTAATCTATTTGCCCAAATTCATATCTTAACCTATGTAACAGGAATACTTGCTATTATTTCAATAATGATCTCCTTTTCGAAAACGGACAAATTTATTAAATATACAGGTAGCATTTTTTTAGTGATCGGCATTTTAATTGCTGTGATGATTGAGGAATCTTTCTTGAATATTCCTTATAAAATGCTGTCTATGTTGGATTTATTAGGGTTACTCAGCATTCTTCCGTTTATTACAAGCATTATTAAAATCGGCAAGTATGAGCATAGCGTCAACAAACTATTAAAAGCAAATATTCATCATCTTGGTCAAGTCTATTATCGTGGTTCCTTATCTTCTTTTCTAGTAGGCTCTTTTTTAAACATGGCTACACTACCACTGTTAATCAATTCTTTATTGAAGAACTTGAGCACTGTAAGCAAAGAAGTTAAAAATAAATTAATTAGTCAGTCGGTCTTAAGGGGATACAGTCTCTGCTTAATTTGGAGCCCGATGGAATTATTAGTTGCAATGACCGTAGATGTTACTGGTGTGGGGTACACAACTTATTTACCGTGGTTATTATTTCTTTCTCTTCTCCTTCTCTTAACGGACTGGTTAATGAGCTTCAAATACAAGAAATACATATATATAAAAGAGGATAGCAAGACTGAATCGTTAAATATGTTTAATTTAAGAAAAATAGCGATTATGATTTTTGCTCTAGCCCTCTTTATAACAAGTGTAAATATGTTTCGAAATGTTACGAATATCGGATTTATCACGTCTGTAACATTAGTAATAATCCCCTTTTCACTCATATGGTCTTTATTGATTAAACGCTTTAAGGCTTACTTGAATTATAGTGTGAAAAGCTGGCAAAGAAATACGAGTAAGCTACAAAATTATTTCTTTTTGTTTTTGAGTGCGGGTTTCTTTATAACAATGCTAAAGGAAACCGCAATCTTTTCGTTTATGCAGCAGCCTTTTTTTGCGGCAGCACAATACCCAGTTATGCTCTTTGCATTTATTCAAATCATCTTTTTAATGTTTGCAATGGTCGGCTTTCATCCATTGGTAACATTTAGCATACTTGGTGAAATTCTTAAACCACTTATGGCAACTATTTCTCCAATAAGCATTGGTTTCGTTTTAATTATGTCAAGTCTATCAACCGCTGTTGCCGGACCTTATAATTTGAGTGTTTCTTTAACAGGCGCTATGTTGAAAACAAACCCGTATTCTGTTTCACTGTGGAATCTCTTATTTGCTTTATTATTTAGCAGTGCAGGTACAATACTCGCCTTATTTTTTCTGTAATTTAATCGTTTGTTTAAAGAGACGGCCGAAATGGGCGTCTCTTTTTAAAAGATAAGAAAGTATAAAAATTTAAGGTCTACCGCAGTCATTAGGGCTGTGGTATTTTTTATTTATGGACAGAAATATTCTAAAAGAGATCTTTTTTGATCATCATCAACATTGGGAAGC
>NZ_JARGEJ010000910.1:0-287 GCF_029211245.1 Robertmurraya sp. DFI.2.37
CACAAACCTCTTCCAAACAGACGCTTTCCCAAACAACAGCCGTTGTTATTTCTCCTTATGCATTAACAGGATTTTTTCTAATTTCCATTAATGCAGAAATAATATTCATATTAGGACGGTACGGAACAAGAAATTCTTCTTCATAAGAAGGTGAATGAAGATCATTTTGTCTCGTAATCAGGAGGCGAATGCTTTTTTTAGCTTCCATCTCACTTCGCTCCCTTCGCTTTTGTATAATCTCTTTTTCTTTGCTCAATTAAATAAATATCTACTTATTCTTAAGACAG
>NZ_JARGEJ010000911.1:0-287 GCF_029211245.1 Robertmurraya sp. DFI.2.37
GCCAGATTATAAGCCCATTCTGCACTTTTTATTTGTTGTTCCAAAGATTCGACTATAGCCTGTTTTGACTGTGTTCCGGATTTTGAAACCTCTTCATTATATGCCTTCCAAAACCCAGTCAAGTCATGTATATGACCTTTCTCATCGACATACTTCTTAAAGAGTACAGGATATAGTTTCTCAATGTCTTTTAAGGCTTTAAGTTTAGTGGTCTCGGCTTCCACCTCGCTATTAATGGTGCTAACAAGACCTTCCAAAGTACGTTTCCGATCTTCTTCGTCCGTGTC
>NZ_JARGEJ010000912.1:0-287 GCF_029211245.1 Robertmurraya sp. DFI.2.37
GCCGGTACGAACAAATTCGAGGCGATCTGCCTGGGATTAGGGGTAGAACCCGAACATGTGCGTGTGGTGGTTCCATTACCGAAGAATATGGAAGAAATCACCCGTACCATTCGTGAGGAAATAGAATATAAAGGGGTGTCTGTCATTATTCCGCGCAGAGAGTGTATCCAGACATTGAATCGTAAACTAAGACAGAAAAAAGCAGATAAGGCATGAGAAAAGATATCATACTTTCGGGCGTAGGAGGACAGGGTATCCTGACTATCGCTACTATTATAGGAGAAGCT
>NZ_JARGEJ010000913.1:0-287 GCF_029211245.1 Robertmurraya sp. DFI.2.37
CTTTTTGCAAGGAACCGCTAACCTTCCCACGCGAACGTCGCACCGTCCAGCGTGAACGGAACACCTCTCCTGTCAAAGCGACGAAATCCACTTCCGAGTACCCCTCGGCAGTACCCCGGCGAAGGATGGAACGGCTATCGTTCTGTGCAATTCCTCTGTCGGCAACATCCATGACAGAGACGTTATTCTCTTTCGCCTTGTTCATACGTGGTGTACAGTCAAACAAAGCCAGACACAAAGCATCCAGCAAGGTTGACTTTCCGGCTCCGGTACTGCCTGTAATGGCG
>NZ_JARGEJ010000914.1:0-287 GCF_029211245.1 Robertmurraya sp. DFI.2.37
GTACGATCGTGGAAATCCAGCTTACTACAGATGGCATGAAGGATTTTGGCTATGGTATTCCCTATAGTATGTTGAATACAGATACTTTATGTAATGGCAAGCGTCGTCGTGTAGGTGGAGTGTGGTCTCCGGATTCACGTTATTTTGCTATGACAGTTTCTGACGATCGCGCTGTGAAAGAGTTATGGGTAATAAATTCGATGGCCCGTCCACGTCCCACATTGGAAACTTATAAATACCAGATGCCGGGAGAAAAGGAAGCTCCCATAGAACACCTGTACTTGTTT
>NZ_JARGEJ010000915.1:0-287 GCF_029211245.1 Robertmurraya sp. DFI.2.37
TGCCATCCGTGACATTCAGCGCCGGACAGGTCGTGACCTTGGGGCTACGTTTCTGTCGGGTACAGTGGTGGTAAATGCACTGACCGAACTATATGTGATGTTCAAGTATTTGCGTCCGCAGGAGCTTCAACGGCAACGGATTAGCTGTTTCGATGCGTGGGCAGCCATATTCACAAAGAAAACGGCAGATTATGAATTGAACGTGACAGGCTCGGTGAAGCGCAAAGAGCGTTTTCGTACTTACATCAAAGTGCCGGAGCTGGCAATGTTTCTGCGTGAGATTACGG
>NZ_JARGEJ010000916.1:0-287 GCF_029211245.1 Robertmurraya sp. DFI.2.37
TAAAGTTTAGGAAACTTCTATTCTATCCGTTGAACTACAAGGCCCCTTTATGGGTACAAAGGTACTTCTTTTTGTTAAAATGGCAATATGAAAGATTGAAAAATGTCTTAAGTGGGAAGAAAATAATCCTTTCTTTGTTGTTTTGTTGTTTTTTGTCTGTTTTTTATAATCTAATAATGTTGTTATTCTGCTATAAACTTTCATGTTGTTCATAAAACATGGATAAAAATAATAAATTGTAAAAATGAATCGTTTTTGATGCTGTCATAATGATAGGAATTTATGCT
>NZ_JARGEJ010000917.1:0-287 GCF_029211245.1 Robertmurraya sp. DFI.2.37
TTCCTGCAGGACGTACAGTAATCGCTTTAAAAGTACAATTCTGTTTCAATTTCAATGTTTCCGTATACAACTGGGAAGCAGCGGAAGGTTCCGTTCCATCCAAAGTGTAATAGATAGGACTATTATCAATAGTAGACAAAGTAACATCCAGCGTACCATCTTTCGGATTAGGAGTAAATACAGCATTTACATCAAAGACATGCTTGGCATAATTATATTTATAAACATCATAAATATCTACCAACTGAGGCAAACGCTTCAAGAAACCTTCATAGTTTTTCTTTTCC
>NZ_JARGEJ010000918.1:0-287 GCF_029211245.1 Robertmurraya sp. DFI.2.37
TACGGACTACATAATCAGCTTCAGCAATTGTCTTGTAAGGAAGCCCATCCCCTTCTGTTCCCATCACAATAGCCAACCGAGGTTCAGCCGCCAATATGGGATGATCTATAGAGATAGAATCATCAGTCAACGCCATGGCAGCAGTACGGAAACCAAACTTGTTCAAATCGCCAATCGTACCATTCAACCATGTCCATGGAACCAAGAACACCGAACCCATAGACACCCTTACCGCACGGCGATTCAACGGATCGCAAGAATTGCGTGTCAACAAAACAGCATCTATC
>NZ_JARGEJ010000919.1:0-287 GCF_029211245.1 Robertmurraya sp. DFI.2.37
TTGGAAAATTATCCGCCGTCGTTCTCATGTAGATGAGGATTTTCAAAAGACTATTGCTTTAACGGATATGAGTAAAGAGGCTGAAAATGATTGGGGAGCGTATTCCGGTGGTAAGTTAATAGACGCAACTCTCTATAATATACGTCGTGAGCGCCGATGTGAATTTATGGCGGATGGGCTTCGTTATATGGACTTATGCCGTTGGCGTGCTATGGACCAGTTGATTGAACAACCTTATATACCGGAAGGTTTCCATTTATGGAACACTCCTATGCAGACTTGGTATG
>NZ_JARGEJ010000092.1:0-11056 GCF_029211245.1 Robertmurraya sp. DFI.2.37
AGAAATGGGAAGGCGGACATATCCAACAATGGGCTATGGTCATGAATCAACTGTTAATTCATGACCACCTGAAGAATCGTGTAAAGAAGTATCTAGAATAACTTACACACTTTTCTTGACAAACCCTATGAGAGTTACTTACTTTTGCTGACCAGAAAGCCCGGACTGCGCTTGTTTTACAAGCCTTTTTGTAATTTCTCCACCAACGGAACCGTTAGCTCTCGAAACGGTATCAGACCCAAGATTAACACCAAATTCTTGAGCGATTTCGTATTTAACCTGGTCTAAATATTGTTCAATGCCAGGAACTAATAATTTGTTGCTGCTTCTTGCCATTTTTCTCAACTCCTTTATTTTGTTTGAAACAAGGGTTAAAAACCCCCTGTAAAAATAGTATTTGAGATGGAATCAATTTCATGAGTGGTAAATTTGTCAAGAAGTTTAAAGGGAAAAATATAAGATAAAGGAACTGAAAATTTTCAGTTCCTTTTGGATAATGTTGTGATTATTTTACAGCTTCCATTAGTAAATCAACAATATGGACAGCACGCATTTTCTCATTTAAGCCTTCTCTTTCAATACCAAGCTTCATTTGTAGCAGACAGCCTGGATTTGCCGTTACGACGGTGGAGGCATGTGTTGCCTTTGTTTGCTCCATCTTGTAATCAAGAATTTGCATCGACATTTCAGATTCAACAATATTATAAATTCCGGCGGAACCGCAGCATCGATCTGCATCCTTCATCTCTTTAAACTCGATGCCTTCGATCGTTTGTAAAAGTGCTCTTGGTGCTACTGCTGTTTTCATTACATTGCGTAAGTGACAGGAATCCTGATAGGTTACAATTTGATAAGGGAGCTCTAATTTAACTTTCTCATGAAAGCCTACTTCATAAAGAATTTCCGTAATATCTTTGATTTTATTTTTAAAAGCTAGTGCGCGCTCTTTCCATGCTGGATCGTCTTTTAAGAGGTGATCGTAATCAACTAAAAATGCCCCACAGCCACCTGCGTTTGTAATAATATAATCAGCATCCAAATCCTCAAATGCTTGAATGTTCTTTTTGGCAAGTTCCTTTGAACCATCCTTTTCACCACTGTGTCCATGTAAAGCCCCACAGCAATTTTGACTCTCTGGGATGATAATTTCACAGCCAGCAAGCTGCAATAATTTCATTGTTGCATTATTGGTTTCAAGAAACATCGTGTCCATTAAGCAACCCGTAAAAAAGGCAACTTTTTTCGTCTTAGGTGCCTCTGCAGGTAAAAATTGTGGACGGTTTTTCATTTCTTTCATCGTTGGCACTTTTGGTAGGACGCGTTCCATTGTTGCTAGGCTTTCGGGAAAAAGCTTCATAATACCAGTAGCTCTAGCAACCTTTTGTAATCCTGAACGCTGATAAAATCCTAGCAAACCGGTAATGTTTCTCATGCGATTTTGATGTGGAAATAGTCCTTCAAAAACCGCTTTTCTCACTGTTCTTACAGGTAAGGAGTGCTTTTTATTTTGATTGATAATATCGCGGGCTTCTTCTAGTAAATGACCGTAGTTTACTCCTGATGGACAAACTGGTTCACATGCTCGACAGCCAAGGCATTGATTTAGTGAGGTCTCAAAATCCTCATCTGGTTCAATTAGACCATCAACAACCGCTTTCATTAAGGCAATTCTTCCCCTTGGAGAATGGGATTCTTTATAGCCAGAAGTAATATAGGTGGGACAACTAGGTAAACAGAAGCCACAGCGCATACAATTTAATAATTCATCTTCATCCATGCGCTCTTTAAATTGATCTTGGATTACTTGTTGTTCTTGCAAAGTTGTCATTGTCCAATCACCACACGTTTTCTGCTATCCTTGGCAAATATTTTTCCAGGATTCATAATATTGTTTGGGTCAAGAGCTGCTTTTACTGCCTTCATTGCTACAATACCTTCTTGACCAAGTTTTAATTCTAAATACGGAGCTTTCATAATGCCGACGCCGTGCTCACCAGTAATAGTGCCTCCAAGCTCGATCGCTTTTTCGAATATCTCTTCAAACGCTTTTTCTACTCTTTCCATTTCTTCCTTGTTACGAGCATCAGTTGGAACAGTAGGGTGGAGATTACCATCTCCTGCGTGTCCGAAGGTACAAATATTCAATTGATATTTCTCAGCAATTTCATTGATAGCCTTAACCATGTTCGCAACTTGTGAACGAGGAACGGTCGCATCCTCGAGAATAGTCGTTGGCTTTAAGCGAGCTAATGCAGAAAGAGCCGTTCTGCGAGCAGTTGTTAACGCTTCTGCTTCAGCCTTTGTTTTCGCTATTTGCACCGATACGGCATTTTCTTCAGTACAAAGATCAGCAATCTTTTTAATGTCTCTTTCCACAACCTCAGGAGGGCCATCCTGTTCGATTAATAAGACTGCTTTTGCATCAGTAGGAAGTCCAATTTTTGCATAATCCTCTACGACTTTCAGTGTCGCTTGATCTAAAAATTCGAGTGTCGCTGGAATAATTTTATTCGCTATAATCTTCGAAACGGTTGTAGCTGCTGCTTCAAGGTCTTCATATAAAGCAAGCATTGTCTTTTTTGTCTCTGGAATCGGCACAAGTTTTAAGGTAGCTTCAGTAATGATTCCTAGTGTGCCCTCTGAACCAACATACAATCTCGTGAAATCGTATCCAGCTACATCTTTGGCAAGCTTTCCACCAGTTCTAATGATACTCCCGTTAGCAAGTACAATTTCAAGTGCAATGACATAGTCGCGAGTGACCCCATATTTTAACCCGCGTAGACCACCTGAGTTTTCATTAATATTGCCCCCGATTGTCGATGTTTTCATGGAACCTGGATCAGGAGGGAAGAACAGACCTTTTGTTTCTACTGCATTGATTAAATCAAGGGTGATAACGCCAGGCTGAACTGTGGCAGTTAAATTTTCTTCATCGATCTCCAAAATTTCATTCATGTGTTTAAATAGAAATACTAATCCACCTTCAGTAGGACATGTGCCGCCGCATAAATTTGAACCTGCGCCTCGTGGCACAATAGGAATATGATGTTCATTACAAATTTTCACTAGCTCAGCAACTTCTTCAGTGTTTCTAGGACTTACTACTCCATCGGGGAGGGCTTGAAAATTTGGTGTAGCATCATACGAATAGGTTAGTCTTCCTACTTTGCTATCATCGAAGTTTTCGGCTCCTACAATAGAGATAATCCTTCCCTTTATTTCTTCGTTAATCATAAATGCATTTCCCCCGTCATTTTATTTACCTTTAAAACGCTTACAGTATAGTCGTAATATTACTTACTCACTATAAGTATAAAAAATAGATGGGAAATCTTCTATGTATATTTATATAAAAAATATTAATGTTATATCTTTATTTTTGTCTGTTTATCCAAATGGTCTTCTGCCCAGTTTTTAGTCCAGTCATTGTTGATTTTCTAAGAACTGAAGTGCTAAATAAAGGACAAATAAATCATCGACATTGCGAGGATCTAATTTCGTTAAATCCGTGATTTTTTTCAGGCGGTAATGAAGTGTATTAATGTGAATATGTAAAGCCTGAGCCGTGTTTTTTAAGGAGAAATGATGCTCAATTAGTTTTTTTAATGTAAGTATAAGCTCATCTTCCGACAGTAACCCTTTTATTGTTCTCTTGACGAAATCATCTCTCGTTTGCTGACTGATTTCATCGAGAATCATGTCTAAAGCGAGATCTTCATCAAAAACAACTTCACGCATTGTTTTACACGCATTTAAAGCTCTAATTGCTTGTTGATAGGAATTTTGAATTTGCAGTGATGGAACGGCTAATCCAACTCCGACAGAAACATCTGTTTGCAAACAATCTAATAAAAATTGGTGAAAACGTTTAGCTTTTTCTCGACTGTAATTTTGCTTTTGTTTTTGCGGAGTAAGCAGATAAATGATGCGGTTATTTCCCCATCTCGCAATGATTTCAAATTTCCCCTTTTCCTGCCAAGACAAAATCGATAACCAGACATCACGGTGGAGAAATGAGGGATCTTGCTTTACTTCAGCAATCATTACTTGGCGCTCAATATCCATGTTGATATCGAGAAGATGTGCTCTATCCATAAAATTTTCGTTCCATTCTTTTAAATAAAGCCAATCAAGAAGAAATGCCTCTATTGAACGAGACTGCCAATCAAACTGTTCTGTATAATAACTTTCACTAATAAGAAGCTCGGTCATTTTGCGGATGATTTCACCAAAAGGAGATATGGCTTCAGGACTACCGGTAATGCCGATGACGCCAACGACGTTACCTTGAAAGAAAATGGGTAAATTTATCCCTGCTTTCACTCCTTTTAAGATCGCCTGATCAGCCTCTGAAATAATAAGTTTTTCCTTTCTTTGCGAGGCAATTAACGCTCCTTCATGAAATGAATTTACTCTTTTTGGATCAGTACTTGCGATAATCATTCCGTTTATATCGACGACAATAATGTCTTCATTTAATAATCTTCGTACCTCTGAAATGATCTTATCTGCTAGTTCTTTATAGAGCATTATTTTCGCCTCCTTTTTCTATTAAGTATAATCGATTTCGTTTAAGAGGGGAGAGTAATTAATAAGAGCGAAATGGAAGCAGCTTTGAATTTATCAAACAAAATTTCCGTAAAAGCTTTAAATATAGAACAAATTTCTTTATGATAGGGGAATAGATAATGAAATTAGTCGAATTCAAGAGTGGAATGGACTAAATTAAGCAAAGAGGAACAAAAAATGTGGACAAATGTTAAAATCTTTCTTAAAAAACGAACACCAGCACAAGTAATTGTCGGTTATTACGCTTTGGCAATCACAATCTCAGTTCTGTTGTTGCGAATTCCAGCGGTGCATAAAAATGGAGTAGAAATTCCTTTCATTGATTCGGTATTTACTGCGGTGAGCGCTGTCAGTGTAACTGGTTTAACAGTTATTAATATTTCCGAGACATATAGTATGTTTGGAATCTTCGTATTAATGGCGATCCTCCAATTTGGAGGTATAGGGGTCATGACGTTAGGAACTTTTTTTTGGCTTTTGCTTGGACGTAAGATTGGTTTAAAGGAACGTCGCTTGATTATGGTCGATCAAAACCAAACAAGTTTAGCAGGGCTTGTTAATTTGATTAAAGATATTTTAAAAATCATCCTTTTGATTGAATTAATTGGAACACTTATTTTAGGGATTTATTTCTTAAATTATTATTCAAACTGGCAGGATGCTTTTTTTCATGGTCTTTTTGCATCGATTAGTGCGACAACAAATGGTGGTTTTGATATCACTGGTCAGTCACTTGAACCATACGCAAATGATTATTTTGTTCAGTTGATTAATATTATTTTAATCACGCTCGGTGCTATTGGTTTTCCAGTTCTAATTGAAGTAAAACAATTTTTAATTAAAAAGGAAAATCAACAGGCATTTCGTTTTTCCCTTTTTACAAAATTAACTTCATTAACGTTTCTTGCTCTTCTTGTATTTGGAACAGTAGTTATTTTTCTGTTAGAGTGGCGCTATGCTTTTATAAATGAAACATGGCATAAATCATTTTTCTATGCCCTATTTCAATCTGCTTCAACAAGAAGTGGAGGGCTTGCGACGATAGATGTAAGCAATTTCTCACAGGCAACCTTAATCGTCATGAGTGGTTTGATGTTTATCGGGGCATCACCAAGTTCGGTTGGAGGAGGCATTAGAACGACAACTTTTGCTTTAAATATTCTTTATTTATGGCATTTTGCCAAGGGAAATCACCATATTAAAATTTTTCGCAGAGAGTTACATGAAGATGACATCCGCAAGTCATTAGCCGTAACGATGCTTGCTTTTGCATTATGTACGACTTCCCTTGTAGCCCTATCCATATCAGAGGATCATTCATTAATGGAGCTCATGTTTGAAATATGTTCGGCATTTGGTACAACCGGTCTATCGATGGGAATCACTTCGGATTTATCCTCGTTTGGAAAAATCGTTATTATGCTCTTAATGTTTATCGGTAGAATTGGACTTCTTTCATTCCTCTTTATGATCGGAGGGAAGGAAGAAAAAACAAACTATCATTATCCAAAAGAAAGAGTAATTATTGGATAAAAACCCTAATCTTTTCCGTGGCTGACATCTTTTGTGGGATGCATAAATGGAAAAGCATTAGGTTTTTTTTTGCTCTCAATTAACTCTATGTTTTCTCGTGTATTCCAACCAATATCATTTGTCGGATGAATCCACTCTTCACCAGACATGATCGCCGGATCGATTTCATCGCTCCACTGCTCAAGTGGGGAATGGGCAGATGAGTAATGACTATCACCGATAACCACACCAAAATCATTTATAAATGGTCGCTCCATTTTCATATTTGTATCTTTAAAATCGGGTGAATTAATTTGGTGAGGCATTGTTTCATCAACCGTAATTTTCTTAAGCTTCTTCTTCAACGTCGTCACTCCTTTATTAGATATAATTTTAATTTCTCCAAAGGATAGTTCGATTATCGATGAAATAAAAGGGAGTGTATTGTTAAAATCTTTGTAAATAATAATGTGTAAGGAACGTCATAAAGATCACGTTTCCGAAACAATAAGAGCGATGAGTTATGAGGAGGATGCAAAATGGCAAAAAGAAAGGCTGAGTATAATGCTGTGGCGAAACATAGTAGAACGCCAAAGAAAAATATAGAAGAAGCAGAGTTTTCTGCTGAATTTGCTAATGGTGAAAATGAAATGAAGGGTTTTAATCGCAATTCAAAAAAAGGGAGAAAGGGGAAAAGAGATGAGTAAGAAAAAAAAGCAGGCAGCAAGTCGTGTTGAATTTGGAAACGAGTTTGGTGATATGAATGCGGCCAAACATCATGAGATCCCGTTTGCTAGTAAAGAAAAAAAGGATGTTTCAAGTAAAAAGAAAAAATGTTAAAAAACACACGGTCGATTGGACCGTGTGTATCGTATAGGATTATTTTTTTACATAATAGAAATTTGCTTTTTCCCGAGTTGAATCAAAATGAACAATCATAATCGTGTTTGCTTTTACAATTTTATCCTTCTCCCAATATTCTCCTAAATCAAATGGTATTTCTTCAACAAGCGTATGCTTTTATAGATCCCTTTCATTTAAATGTAACGCTTCAAATTTTTGTCCAATTTGTAATCGATTCTGAAGAACAGCTTGATAAACTTTTGAACGCTCCTGCTTTGTTAGTGTTGGTTCCCACCACGGTTTTCGCGGTTTGTATTTCGTTTTCGATAAATAGTCAATTTTCATTAATCCAACAACCGTTTCAAGTTCTTTAAATTTGATAAATTGTAAAAACTGAACAAGTCTTTTAAATAAGTCTTCTAATTGGTGGCCAATTCTTGCCCATCCTTGAGTTTCCCAATAAGAGCCAAATTCCTGAAAGAAATCGAATGGGGAAGGGAAATGTTGGAAGAGGTATTCAATTGTATGATCCATGCGATGATCATTCCAGTATTTTTCAAGAACATCTTCCACTTGTTTGATCTTTATAATATCTTCAAAAGAAAGTACGTTGTTCCCCAGTATTTCATATGGAGAGTGATCCATATAAATATACTGATGCTCATCTGCTCGAATTCTTAAGCCTGTACCGCGGAGCATCTTTAAAAAACCTAATTGAAGCTCTTCAGGCCTTAAGGCAAACACATCGTTAAAGGTTTTACGAAAAGAAAAATAATCTTCTTCGGGTAGCCCTGCGATTAAATCTAAATGCTGAGCAATTTTTCCACCGTCTTTTACCATTGTGACAGTGCGGGTAAGTTTCTCAAAATTTTGTTTTCTCATCACAAGTTCATTTGTAAAATCATTGGTTGATTGCACACCAATTTCAAAGCGAAATAATCCCTTTGGAGCTTCTTTATTTAGAAACTCGATCACTTCAGGTCGCATAATATCTGCTGTAATCTCAAATTGGAAGACAGTACCTGGTACATGCTCGTCAATAAGAAATTGAAACATCTCCAGGGCGTAGCTACGGCTAATGTTAAAGGTGCGATCCACAAATTTAATCGTTTTTGCACCATTGTTCATTAAATAGCGAATATCTTCTTTTATTTTTTCCCTGTCAAAATAACGAACTCCTACTTCGATTGAAGAAAGACAAAATTGACAATTAAACGGACATCCACGGCTTGTCTCTATATAAGTAACTCTTTTCGATAGATGGGGAATATCCTCTTCAAATCGAAAAGGTGATGGAGCTCACGTAAATCAACTTTATTGCTTTGTGGTGTAATGCGAATTCGTTCACCTTCACGGTAAGCAATTCCCATCACTTGCGAAAAATCATGGTTGTGATTGAGTTGGTGCAGAAGTTGCTTGAAAGTCTCCTCACCTTCGCCAATGACAATAAAATCAATGTCTGTTTCTCCTTCCATCCATTCGTACACATCGTAGGTGACCTCAGGTCCGCCAAGTACAATGCGAATGGAGGAATTTATCTTTTTAATCATTTTAATCACTTTAAGTGTCTCTTCAATATTCCAAATATAACAGCTAAAGCCAATAACTTCGGGTTTTCTTTGAATTAAGTCTGTGACGATATTTATAATTGGATCTTTAATCGTAAATTCAACGATTTCAACATCAAATTCAGGCTTCGCGTATGCTTTAAGATAACGAATTGCTATATTGGTATGTATGTACTTAGCGTTTAACGTAGTGCAGATAATTTTCATGTTTCACAGACTCCTCTGAGCTTTTTTAATAACGAAAGTGTGAGTGATTTAGATAACTACATAAGTATACATGATTGTTGGTGATTAGGACAAAAAGAAAATAAAGTAAAAAAACGATAACTATATAATAGAAGATATTGAATTAAATCAAACAAAGCCCATCGAAGAATTTCGATAGGCTTAAATTTAAAAAGACGATAATGGTTGGCTCAATATGAGTATATAAAAGATTTTTCTTGTTTAAGCTAAAAAATCGGAGTTTTTGACTTAAGCTGTGTGAAACCTTCGTTTCACACAGCTTTCATTAACACTGAAAGCTTGAGAAAATGAGCCAAAATTCCTTTTTATTAAAGCAATGCTAGAGCAATAAAACCTGCCAGTCCAGCTAATAGTCCGTATAGGATAGCAGGAATTAATGTTTTACGGATAATCTCTCCTTCTTTACCTGCTAAACCAACAACTGCACTAGCTGCTACTACGTTATGAACACAGATCATGTTACCTGCTGCAGCACCAATTAATTGAACAGCCAATACAACATTTGTGTCAAGTCCAATCTGAGTGGCAACATTATATTGAATCGGCGAGAACGTTAATGTAGAAACAGTGGCACTTCCCGTAATAAATGCACCGAGTTCTCCAAGGAACGGAGCGACAAAAATCCAAATAAATCCAAGATTTTCCGCAAAGCTTGTCGCGATATACTGCGGCATACTTAAAAGATCATTCGTATTAAGACCAGAATTGCTGAAAACTTGTACCATTGCCAATGTTGCAATTAGTGAAATGGATGTTGTTTTCATAGAGGACAAAGATTCTTTTGCAGCATTTGTAAAGGTCTTTGTTGATTTCCGTTGAATGATAAACGCTAATATGGCAGCAATTGTTAAAATTGTCCCCGGCGAGTAAAGGAATTTCCAATCAGAATTAATAGAATCAATTCCTAGTATTCCAACCCAAGAAAGATCAATGGCCGTATTGGTAAACTCTTTTAACCACGGGACAATCCTGGTTCCGAGCAATAATAGAACAACAATTAAGTAAGGTGACCACGCGGTAACAAGTCCCATACTTGATTTTGTTGTATCAACCTGAAATCCTTCTTTCATCGCTTCTTTCCACTCTGTTTTCGGTAGGAGGAATCCGCTCTTAGCTGTTAACGATGCGACGATTAAACCTGTTAGTGCTGCAAGAATAGAAACGAATTCTTGACCAAATAAAACAGAATATAGATAGGCTGAACTTGTATACACGATCCCTACTAATAATGTCCAAGGAATCATAGGAATTGCATCTTTGATGCTCTTTTTTTCCCCGAAAAAGCTAGTTAGGATGCAAACGAGAATCAAAGGAATAAACGTACCAGCACCTAAATCCAATAATGTAATCGTCCGACCAACTTCATTAAAAAATGCAGTATCAGCTCCAGGTATATTACTTAAACCAACTGCTACAGGTGTACCTACTGCACCAAACATTACTGCGGTACTATCGGCAATTAAGGCGATCGTTGCCGCAGCAATCGGTCTGAAACCAAGGGCAATCATTAAAGGTCCAGTAACCATAGCAGGTGTGCCGAATCCAGCAGCACCTTCGATAAGCGATCCGAATAAGAATGCAACAATGATCGCTTGGACACGCATGTCAGCGGAAATAAATTGAAAGCCTTGATTGATTCTAGTGATCGCTCCTGTATTACGCAATGTGTTTAGTAATACCAATGCTCCAAACAGGATCCAGAGTATTGTAAAAGTTTTATGAGTCCCTTGTAAGACAGATGAAAGAATAACTTTAGAATCCATTCCCCATGCCGTAAGCGCTAACAATATAACGATAACTGCACTTATTGACATTCCCTTTATGGCAGGCATTTTAAATAGAACTAAAAAAACAAACGGTGCAATAATCGCACTTAAAGCAACAAGTAGTAACATCCCCTATCTCCCCATTTCCAATTTCTAAGTTTCATCTTCCGCTAATGTGAGCGTTATCATTAAACGCTTACATAGCGAGTCCCATATCACATTCCCCGCTAGTCTTCATCAGAGTAGCTAAAACCATCATCTAAATGAACAGAATAGGAATCGTTTCCATACTTACATATCACAAGATGATAAGGTCATCAGATGACTAGATGTTTCAAATTATATTTGGTTCGACAACATATTTCAACAGTTTTTTCAAAATTTTATCTATTTTTTTAGTATGACTACATTTTCAATACTATTAACTCAACTTTCGCACCTTGAAAATCGACCTTGTTTTAGGTCTATTAAAGCTTTAAGAACAATCAACTTTGTTCCTTGACTATTGCCTTTAAACAAGAAAAGGCACCTGCTTCTTTGGTATAGTGG
>NZ_JARGEJ010000920.1:0-287 GCF_029211245.1 Robertmurraya sp. DFI.2.37
TACCTTTACCTGTTTAGCCTTTTGTTCCTTTTGACGTTTCTTTAATTGATAAAGAAATTTAGAATAATCAATAATTCTACAAACTGGAGGAACAGCATTGGGTGAAATTTCAACTAGGTCAGCCTCATGATCCTCAGCCATTTTTAAAGCTTGAGCTATCGGATAAGCTGCCGATTCTACATCGTCGCCCACAATGCGGACTTCTTTGGCACGAATCTGTTCATTGATTCTGTGTTGCCCTTTTAAACTGTCATTCTTCATTAAAAAACTTTTAGTTCCTGTTTGTT
>NZ_JARGEJ010000921.1:0-287 GCF_029211245.1 Robertmurraya sp. DFI.2.37
GTTGGCATCCAGTTCATAGAATTTACGCGGAAACAACAAGGAACGGTACAAGCAGGAATAGAAAGTGCGGTATTGATCCAATGTTCCACCTTCCACCTCTACTTTACCTAAGGCCTCATTCCAAGCCTCTTTACCTTTCTGTACCAATACTTCAAAACTGTCACCACCCAATTCCTTCAGGTTCCGAATTGCTTGTTCAGGACTGATGAATGAAGAGGCCACACGGGCATGAACTACTTCACCTTTCTTTGTCTTGAAACCGATAACGGCTCCGGTATGGAAATCAG
>NZ_JARGEJ010000922.1:0-287 GCF_029211245.1 Robertmurraya sp. DFI.2.37
CCAGGAAATAGTAAAGAATATCAATGATAATATGAAATCCATCCGTTATGAGTTAGGAACACGGGTACGCCATCAGTTGCGCATCATTCCCGAGTTGAAATTCTTTGTGGATGATTCATTGGATTATGCCGAACGTATAGACGAATTGTTGAAAAAGTAGAACCGGGCGGTGAATTTTCCCTTTTATATAGCGAAGCGTTATCTTTTTTCCAAGAAGTCGCACAATGCCATTAATGTCATTTCAGCCATTTCCGTCTGCGGAGTGGCTTTGGCTACATTGGCATTGG
>NZ_JARGEJ010000923.1:0-286 GCF_029211245.1 Robertmurraya sp. DFI.2.37
TGATTCAACAAATGTTTGATGATCATCATCAAAAAGAACCGCCTTTACTTCGAAGCTCTCTCCTGTCGTTTTATATTCAAAATTATCGCTTCCCTGACCAGAGACTACTTCCCATTCTTCATCTTCACTTGTACGTGTATACCAATGCCAATGTTCATAGTCTACTTCTTCCTTAAGCTCAGCAACAAGTGTAACAACGTCTCCTGTATGGTAGTGATCAGCGCACCTACAATTTCGATCGAGCCAGCTTCAGCACCATTGCCATGCTCATGATCTTCTTCCTCAG
>NZ_JARGEJ010000924.1:0-286 GCF_029211245.1 Robertmurraya sp. DFI.2.37
GTGCATTGAAAATACTATCGGCTAAAGTTGCGGTTTTAGCAGCATCTTCAGCATATACCTGAATTTGACGATATTGGATTGAATCGGGAGCAGTCTGCTTGGCAATAATTTTAAAAGCATTATATGAATCATCTGCCTGATTATAGTAAGGTCCATATACTTCGTTGATAGTTACAGAGTCCAAACGAGCAACTACATCATTAGGATATACAGTCTTGTTGATTGCAATTTCAGAAAAAGGAACAACAGAGCCGGTGGAACGGATGAATGTGTTCATGTCGGCAGC
>NZ_JARGEJ010000925.1:0-286 GCF_029211245.1 Robertmurraya sp. DFI.2.37
TTTGCATCTTTTTTCGGCAGCCAACCATAGCCAAAATCGTTTTCTGGTTTTGCATTTTCGCCAAACCATGCTTTTAGAAGGTTTACAAAAAATCTTCTTCTAAATGTTCCATTTTTCTTTATAGTATCGCTAACACAGAAGCAGCAGGTGTGACGTCCCATAGTGGAGCGCTTGAACTTTTAGATCGATTAGGGTTTAAAACAAATAGGGAAAGAAAAATGTGCAAAACAATCGAGGAAGTGATTGAGTTTGTTGCAGGGTGGGCTGAAAAAAGACCGCATCTTCC
>NZ_JARGEJ010000926.1:0-286 GCF_029211245.1 Robertmurraya sp. DFI.2.37
ACCGTCTTCTTCAATGTCTGAGAAATTCCAGTTCACTTCTTTGGCGGCAATCTTGTCAAAAGTTGATTGCTCTACCTGAATCATGAAGTTCTGACAATACTGGGTTTCAGGCATAGGGATATTATTGAATCGTCCTGTCTGAACATCCAATTCCCCACATGCTTTTCCCATGCGTACAAGCGTTGTTCCTTGTGGAATTTCCGGAACAAGAATCGGCTGTTTGCTTGAATCATCCATTTTGCCATTTACGGCATACACTGTAGGAAGATTTGTTGAGCTGTCCTTT
>NZ_JARGEJ010000927.1:0-286 GCF_029211245.1 Robertmurraya sp. DFI.2.37
TGCCTTTTGAAAATTTAATTCATACAACTGCCAATTTATTTGGAGGGAATTTCGGTTTATCGATTATTTTTATTACATTGATTATTCGGCTTATCCTTATGCTAATGATGCTTAAACAAACGAAAAAGCAACGGGCTATGAAAATAAAAATGGATGCGATGAAACCGGAGCTTGATGCCATTCAAACAAAGTTAAAGAAAACAAAAGACGAAGCAGAACAACAAAAGCTTCAGCAAGAAATGTTTGCTCTATATAAAAAACATAATGTTAATCCATTATCGATAGG
>NZ_JARGEJ010000928.1:0-286 GCF_029211245.1 Robertmurraya sp. DFI.2.37
CCCGGAATTAATTGTTATTGCTGATACCTGTTTATGTGAATATACAAGCCATGGGCATTGTGGAATCGTTGAGAATGGAAAAGTGTTAAATGGTCCGTAAAAAGCAGAGGAATACTTAACTGCATAAGACATGATTGGTGTATCTTCAAAGCCTGCTTCATCTAGCCCAGCACAAATAGCAGCAACAAAGCCATCCATCATATTTGACGGAGCGATAATATCAGCACCAGCTTTTGCTTGGCTAACAGCCGTATCAACCAACAATTTCAATGACGGATCATTTAAC
>NZ_JARGEJ010000929.1:0-286 GCF_029211245.1 Robertmurraya sp. DFI.2.37
GCCGACGTCGCCGGGAGGCGCTCCGCGCTGCCCAGACGCTGTCCGCCCTGTTGCCCGGGCGGCTGGGGTGCGCCGGGCCGCCGGTCGGATGGCATCCGCCATACCCCTGGCCAGATGCGGCGCGCCGCGCATGCCTTCCGACGGGAAAGCAAGGCGCTTTCCCTCGTTTCCGCGTCCCGCGGGCCTTTCTTGTAGCATAATACCGAAGGTTTGAGCGCGCTCGCCGTCGGGAGGCGGCGCCGCGCGCGGGGAAAGCGATGCGAGAGGGGTTTTGCCGATGAGCAAG
>NZ_JARGEJ010000093.1:0-9396 GCF_029211245.1 Robertmurraya sp. DFI.2.37
TGGCTTCCGAAGCTTTAAGCGTTTTAGAGCTAAAATCTTATTAACACATAAGTATAAAAAAGTGGGTGTTCATATTGGGTAAGGGCGAAGTAAGAGTTACTTCACCCCAACAATTGACGTTGAACCTGTTTTTTTTATTTATTAGCTCACTCAGCAAGGGCACAGGCCTCTGGAAGGCTTGTGGACGTTCTCTAGTAGGCGGTACGTGCGCGGGAGTGCGGAGAGGCATGGGAAGACAAAACGCTGAAAGTAGCAGATATCGCCAGTTCCTATCAAAGGATATCGCTCAAAAATACAAAAGGAAGTGGAGAAAACGAACTGTTTTTCTCCACTTCCTTTGTTTTAAGGACTGGTCAGAAAGCCCCTTTAGCTTAGTTTGTTTTAAAGAGGACGTAGTAATCCTTCTTCATTGGAGCTCCTTCCGTTGATTTTACGCCTCTTGATATGACGAGACGATAGGCTGTACTTTTCGCATAGCCGTCTTTTGGAGCTTCCACGATGACTGATTTTTTATCAGCAGCAAGTTTTACCGTAGCCGGTAGGCGATTGCCTCGGACATCCTCGACAAAGATCGATTTGCTGTTAACAGATTTTTCATCCAATTCAATGTTAAAAGCGACTGTCCACTTCTTTTCAGTACTAACCGTGCTGGTTGCCTTGCTTGCGTCAAAATAGTTTTCTGTATATGGGGTATGATAGATCGCCTGCAGTTTATCAAAGTAAATGGTTCCTTTATTTTTGTTTGTATCCTTTGTTTCCGCAACATAAATTCGCTCAAAAGAGAGAGGATACTTAACATTTTTTGGGATTGTTGCTTGGACAAACTTCCAGCCGATCCAATTTTGCGCGCCCTCTTCTGTAAAGTTAACAATCACTTCTTTTCCTGCTGCATCATATAATCGTCCGCGGATCCAATGATTATTGCCATCACCGTAAACCCATAAACCAATGGAATGAGGCATTCCATCCATTTTAATGCGGCTGGCTGCCACTGCATAAGAAGCTGCTGTTCCTTTCTGATTCGTAAAATCATAATTCAATTTTAAGTAACCAGTTCCATCCTTTTGGATGCCGTCTTTCATAAGTCCAATAGATGTTTTGGCACGCACGCTATCAGATTTCCATTTTGCGGTCGATTCAAAGCCATCAAGAAGTGCTGGTTTATTCGTCACGGATACAGGAATCTCTACCTTTTTAGTCCCGTGCTGGGCAATAATGCTGCCGCTTGCCGGAGCAGATGCTGCTTTAAACGCCCCATTGCTTGAGAACGTCCCAACATTTCCTTTTGTAGTCCATTTGACATTGCCTTGATTAATTTTCAATTCTTTTCCACTTGAATCAAAGGCTTTGACTGATAAATTCTGTGTTTGATTGATTCCGATTTTAATAGAACTTGGTTCAACCGTAATTTTGGCAGGGGCCGTAACCGTAATCGGGATTTTCTTTTGTGCTTTTCCATATTTAACGGTGACAGAGCCTGTCCCATCTTTTTCTGCAATAAATTTATTTCCCTCTACTCTGCCAATTCCACCTTCGACCGTGTAGGAAACTTTATCATAATTAACGGTAAGGAGATTGTTATAAGAATCTAAAGCATTTGATATCGTAAAGGTTGTTGAACCACCCATTGCCAATTTCCCACCTGCTGATGAGGCTGCATTAAAGGATACTGCGTCTCCATATGGAGCCGTACTAATCGCTTCTAAAATAGCAGATACTGATCTTTGTCTTCCATCTGACGGCTTATTAATTAAGGTTGCATAACGGTTCCCTGGCAATCTAGCAGCCATCGTCGTAGAACCGCCCCCATCTAGATTGATGGCTTGATAGGCTCCTTTGCTCAATAAGTAATTGCTAAATTCCTTCAGCGTCATCCCTGCACTATGGTTTTTCTGTCTTCCATCAACAGTAACTAAGAAAACACGTTTACCCGTTTTATCGACTGCTACCGCACTGCGTGGCTCTCTTTGCGTCGCACGTGGACTCGTTGGGTTAATACTCATGTTCACTTTTCCGCCTTGAACTAAAAGTGGGCCGCTCGCTAGCATAAATTCAGAGCCTTTCCACTTATCCTCGATATCGACAGTAATCGAGATTGGATCGCCAACCTTTAACGCTCTAATTTGATCTACCTTCGAACCATGGGCCGATATAACAAAACCATTTTTTGGAATCGTTGCACTTGTCGTTCGTCCATAAGGTCTAATGGATGTTACCTTACCTGTTATCTTTTCCCCAAAGGTTGCTCCTGGATCAAGGTTCTTATCCAATCCGGTTACAACTACTTCTAAGCCGGTGGCATTTGTTCTCGTATTGCTGTAACGGAAACTTTTGGTGAAGAGTATACTTTCATTTGGATTACGCTGACGATTGAAATCCGTAAGCTCATAAGTTTTATTATTGTGTGAAATCGATATTTTCAGCTTAAACTTATCAATAATCGCTTTTCCGTTTTTATCGATCCCAAAAGCGGCTGGTGTATACATATACCCTGTATCAGCACCGGAGACAGCTCCTAAATTATTAATCTTATTTTTTGTCGCTAATAAATAAGAAGGATTGCCATTATCCATATGGAAAAAGGAAGCATTAATCGCTCCTACGACATGATGTTTGTCGCGAGTATGTAATTTTGCTAAAGTTGTAACAGGATTTAATTTCGTAATTGGGTCTGATACGCCAAAATTCACGGTCGTGTAAGGGTCATTTAAATTAACATCCAATATATTAACCGACTGTTTCTGCTTAGAAATCGTTGTGCTTTGTTTCGTTAATTTAATTCCGGGCGTTAATTGCTGATTCGTTTCGGCGGCAGCTACATTTGTATTTGTCGGCAGCATAAAAAGTAGTGCAAGACCTAGTATGAGATATTTCTTTTTCATTTGGTGAAACCAACCCCTCTTTTAAACTTCAATAATAAAAACCTATCATTTTCCAATTATAACCTAGTTTTCCATAGATCCCAATACTTCGACAAATTTTTTTACAAAAAGATTTCACGGTGTAATATTTTTAATTATCTGAAAATTTTTCGGAAAAAGAGGATGACGAGATTGGGAATAGTCCTATAAAGACAAAAAGATATCTGCTTTAAGCAAGCAGATATCTTTTTGGCCAGAACCAACCATCGTCCCACATCTATCGCCTTAATGGAAGATATATTACATAACTATTTTACCATATAAGGCATATGTTACAAGATAGAATAAGAAAATTTTTCTTATTTTGGATAAATTATTAGAAAAAAAATGTCTTGCATTTCAGAGATATCTTGTTCTATTAGACTTTGTTATTTTTTTTAGCCTGCTATATTGACGTAAAATTTTTCTCCTAATTGTGAACAAAAGTAGGAACATGAATTTTATCTTATCTTGGTCGGATCGTTAAACCACCTATACTTCATCCTCGACAATAACCTATCAGTTTTTAATATTTCAGAGAAACCGCCTGCTCCTTTTTGGTTAAAGGATGTGCGAAAGTTTGTATTCTTTTTCATGTACTCCTATATCGTGTTCAGGCTCCATTTATCCACCACATTTCTCTCCTAAAAAACATAGGCAGATCGTTGTCTAGTAAATCAAAGCCCTTGACCACATTGAATGGAAAATCTCCTTTTCCATGACCCACCAATTAAAAAACTGACTTCCTGTTTGCTTAATAGAAATTTCAAATGGGGCAAGAGATGACCGCTTTTTTTCTTCCCAACTGTCTTGTCCTTATATTTAAACTTCACGTTCTGATCAGCCTATGCTTCGAGCCGATTCATTCCAATTGCGGGGCGACGAATACGAAATGGTGCTCTTTTGTGGATATCGGTCTTTAAAAAAATATTTCGGTCTTTTTTTCATTTTTTCGGTCTACATCGAAATATTTCAGTCTTTTTTCCATTTTATCGGTCTTTATACAAATATATCGGTCAAAACAGTCCATTTATCGGTCTAGGCATGATGTTCATCAACTAGACATCATAATACAACTGCTTGAAGCACTATGGTATCCCCTCTTATCTTTGAACAAAAAAACCAACTTCAAGTGTCCAAATTGGAACTTGAAGTTGGTTTAGTATAATCAGATCATTCAGCTGTGTTTACATCGACAATACGACCTTCAACTGTAGGATTTACCTCAGGAAGAGTTTGTAAGTAATCTCTAAACATTTCATAATCAACAAAACCTGGCTCACTTACGCGACCATCTTCGTAAGCTGCTTTAAATACATCATAGTTGTCTCCACCCTTAGCAGTAAAGGTATTCGTAGCAACGAAATAGGAAGCCGTTTCATCGATTGCAACGTAGCCACCGTTTCCATCACTTACTTCGACTGTGACAACTCTTTCACCTGCAGGCTTGCTGCTGTCATACGTAAATTTCATCCCTGAAACTTGCAGGAATCCACCGTTTTCATTCGGTGCTTGACTAACGCTATGCTCAAGAGCGGCAATAATTTCTGCTCCTGTTAAATTCATAATTCCTAATGTATTACCAAAAGGCATGGTTGTTAAAATTTTACCGAGTGTAATATCGCCTGCTTCAATAGAAGCACGAATGCCTCCACTATTTTGGACAGCGATTACGGTGTTTGGATTAATACTTTTAGCTGTTGCTAACATACCGTCTGTAATCAAATTACCAAGGTTTGTTTCCTTCGTACGGACATTAGAGCGTTCACCGTCTAAAGTAACAACCGCTTCAACCCCGATTGATTCATTTTCCATTTCCTCAACACCGGCTGCATATGGCGCTAAAATGTTGACCACATCTGCATCTTCTGCTTTCGTACTTACATCAATAAGCTCTCCATCATAATGAGTCACGATTCCATCTTCATCAAAGACAACATCGAGAACACCGAGGAACTTGCTGTATTCGTTCGCTTGGACAATAACCGTTGGCTCAGTGCCTTCTTTAACGAATGTTGGCTCATTTAATGTTGAATGCGTATGACCACCAACAATAACATCAATGCCATCCACTTGCTTAGCAAGCTCTAAGTCATTATCGAACTCAAGACTATCATCAAATCCTAAATGGGTTACGGCAATAATTTTGTTAATGTCATAATCCTCTTTAAACGTTGAAACCATTTTCCGTGCTTCTTCAATATAATTCGTAAATTCGATAGAACCAGGGCTAGAAATTCCAACCGTTTCCTCAGTTGTTAAACCGAAAATCCCAATTTTCTCGCCGTTAACTTCCTTGACAATTCCATCGAAGATTAAGCCGTTGACTTCAGCACTAGCATCACCAATACCAGCTTTGTAAATATCATTAAATAATGGGTCCTTTGAAAAATCAACATTCGCACTAATAAGCGGGAAGTCTGCACCTTTCACAAATTCCGCTAATGCTTTATGTCCATCCTCACTTGAACCTAAATCAAATTCGTGATTTCCAAAAGTCATCGCATCATATTTTAAGTAGTTCATCACTTCAAGATCGGCTTGTCCTTCGTACTTATTGAAATAAAGAGTACCTGAAAAAACATCACCTGCATCTAAAAGAAGGGCATCTTCATTTTCCGCTCTAACTTCTTTAATGGCTGTAGCACGTTTTGCCGCATTTTCTAAATGAGCATGTGTATCATTTGTATGCATAATCGTTAAGGCAAATCCGTCCATTTCTAGTTGGGAAGCTTTATGCAGAAGCAGTGCATAATCGCCACGCTTCGCTGCTTGACCTGTGCCAAAGTTTGTTGGGGAAAATCCAACAGAAATGTTGTTTGCAACTAAAGCTTTAACAGCTTGTGCATATCTTTCACTAACATCTGTAAAGGTAATATTCACATCGCCCTCTAGCTTATAGGCTCTATGAAGCCAAATCGCGATTTCACCTCTTGTGATCGTGCTATTTGAATCAAATTTTGTCGCTGTTTTTCCATTTGTAATCCCTGCAGCTTTAAGTGCATTTACAGCACCTACAGCGCGAGACGGAACATCTGTGAAGTTAGAAGCAGGAGCATTTTCCGTATTAAGGCCTAACGCGTTTGATAATAGAACGGCTGCATCCACGCGCTTAATCCCCTGATCAATGCCAAAAGATGTTTTAGTTAAGCCGTTTGCCCCTTTGGAAACTAAGAAATCCACTGCCTCTTGATATCGTTCTGGTACATCTGTAAATCCGTTAGATGAAGCAGAAACACTGGCTCCAACCGCCGTAACCAAAGCTGCAGTTGTAGCAGTGGCTAGGAATTTTTTAAGTAATGTTTTTCCGTTACTCATCCGTTATCCTCCCTTTACCGCGAACGTTTTTTTGATTCACCCACTACAAAACAGTGTAAAATTTTGTAGAGGATTGGCAAATACCATCTATTATTATAGCAAAAATGGTTTGCAAGAGGATAAACTTACTTAAAATTTACACAATTCGCGAAAAAAATTTATATTTTGATGATATGCTATATTTTTCCAATTAGTACGGTTGCTACATCATTGACAAATACCTCCAGATTTATTCCTCCACTGGGATTATTTACTGATATTCCGATTTGTTTTTTTTTGCTAATATAAATGAGCAAGACAAGCTTCACAAAAAATTACGATATTTCCAGGGGGAAACAATTGAATGCTTAACTCTCATAAAAAATTCATCGCTACAAGTGCAACAGTAGCTCTAGCTACAACTGCGATCGCACCTTTTGCATCGGCTGAAGAAATTAGACAGCATCAATTTACGGATGTCGGTCCTCGCTATGATGAAGCCGTAAGTTTTCTTTACCATTATGAGATTGTTCAAGGGAAAAGCACCACTTCGTTTGGTGTAAACTCAAGCTTAACACGCGGTGATGCTGCGGTGATTTTAGCAAATGCCTTAGGTCTAGACACAGAAAATGCTAAGGATGCTGGCTTCAAAGATTTATTCCCAAGAGTAGCTGGTGCTGTTAATGCTTTAGCTGCAGAGGGCATTGTTAAAGGCTTTACAAGCGAAAAATTCGCTCCTAATGAACCGATTTCTCGTGGGGCAATGGCTCAAATTCTTGTACTTGGCTTTGGATTGGAGGATTTTGCGGCTCCTTCTCCTTTCACAGATGCTGGCGGCACTTTCCAAAAGTCGATTGAAGCATTATACGGAACAGGAATTACAAATGGAGTAACAAAGACATCGTTTGGTGCTGTACAAAATATCAAACGTGGAGATTTTGCAAACCTTCTTTATAATACGATTCAGTTTATTTTTGATAACTCTTATTTCTTCTATGCAGAGTCAATGGAACTTATTAATTCATCCTCTCTTTCTATTACATTCGACGAAGAACTTGCGGAAGATTTAACTGAAGAAGATATTGCTGATCTCTTATTATTAGAAATGGAAGTAGCAGGCTCTGATGAAGTAGTGGAGCTATTGCCAACGAAGATTACGATTTCTGAAGATCGCACATCGATCATTGTCGAGCATGCCGATCTTGCTGGAAAAGAAGGAACGATTTTCGTTGACGACATTCAAGCAGCATTCGACTATGCAAAGCCTGGTGCCACAACTGGTTCTGTGACATTAGAAGGCTTTGACACACCATTCACATTTGATTTCGACGGTGCTACAGAAACAACTATTAAACTACCTGCTACTGACGGCGTAGCTAATTTAAACGCTCTTGAATTAGAAGTAGTCGACCAGTTCACAGACAGACAAGAAGTAACAGTCATTCTTGAAAGCACTGACGTTGAAGCTGCAAAGCCTGGTGAAGGTCTAACATGGGGAACATTGGTTTATGAAGATAGCAAGTGGAAGCTCGTTGACCACCCTAACTATGACATCATTCCAGCTGGAAACTATGTCCTACAAGCACCATTCACAGATAAGAGCAACAACACCGTTACTTTAACAATTGACATTACCGTTGAATAAACGAAACTGATTTTTTCAGTCCATACACAGAAAGCGCAGACCCGTGAGCAAATAGGGTCTGCGTTTTTTTATAATGAAATACGGGAGGATGAAAGATGGATGGGTTAGGAGTTGGATTAAATCTTGGTGCGATTGATTCAGTCGGATGCGAGTCTTTTTACTTTGTTCCGCCTCTAGTGTTGCTGCGATTTGAGCGAAAATTCGGGGAGGAGGGTTGACTTCGCTTAGCGTCTAATGCTGCTCTGATTCGGCGGGAACACTGGGGGTTGGATTGACTTCGTGTCCAATACGTCTTCCATTCGACCGCAAACTCGGGAAATTAACTTCACTTTATGTCAAATACGACTACCATTTGACCGCAAGCTCGGGAGATTGACTGCGATTTATGTCCAATACAGCTCTCATTCGACCGCAAACTCGGGAGATTAACTTCGATTTATGTCCAATATGACTTCGATTCGACCGCAAACTCGGGAGATTAACTTCGATTCATGTCCAATATGACTTCTATTTGACCGCAAACTCGGGAGATTGACTTGATTTATGTCCAATACGTCTTCCATTTGACCGCAAACTCAGGAAATTGACTTGATTTATGTCCAATACAGCTCTCATTTGACCGCTAGCTCGGGAGATTGACTGCGCTTTATGTCCAATACGACTTCCATTCGACAGCAAACTCGGGAGATTGACTTGATTTATGTCTAATACGACTTCGATTTGACCGCAAGCTCGGGAAATTAACTTCGATTTATGTCCAATACGACTTCCATTTGACCGCAAGCTCGGGAGATTGACTTGATTTATGTCCAATACGACTTCCATTCGACCGCAAACTCGGGAGATTAACTTCGATTCATGTCCAATATGACTTCTATTTGACCGAAAGCTCGGGAGATTGACTTCATTTATGTCTAATACGTCTTCTATTCGACCGCAAACTCGGGAGATTGACTGCGATTCATGTCCAATACGACTTCTATTTGACCGCAAGCTCGGGAGATTGACTTCGATTTATGTCCAATATGACTTCTATTTGACCGCAAACTCGGAGATTGACTGCGTTTTATGTCCAATACGTCTTCTATTTGACCGCAAACTCGGGAAATTAACTTCACTTTATGTCCAATACGACTTCGATTTGACCGCAAGCTCGGAAGATTGACTGCGATTCATGTCTAATACGACTTCGATTTGACCGCAAGCTCGGGAGATTGACTGCGCTTTATGTCCAATACGTCTTCCATTCGACCGCAAACTCGGAGATTGACTTCGATTTATGTCTAATACAGCTCTCATTCGAACGCAAACTCGGGAGATTGACTTGATTTATGTCCAATACGACTTCCATTCGACCGCAAGCTCGGGAGATTGACTGCGATTTATGTCCAATACGTCTTCCATTTGACCGCAAACTCGGGAGATTGACTGCGATTTATGTCCAATACGTCTTCCATTCGACCGCAAGCTCAGGAGATTAACTGCGATTTATGTCCAATACGTCTTCCATTCGACCGCAAACTCGGGAGATTGACTTGATTTATGTCCAATACA
>NZ_JARGEJ010000930.1:0-286 GCF_029211245.1 Robertmurraya sp. DFI.2.37
AGACTGTTCGTTCGCTTACTGGCATTCCACGCTAATTTAACGAACAGTCTCTCATATGAACAAAAAAATAAATAGAAGTTTTGTACAATCAAAAATATAAAGCTACCACAAATTCCAGACATCAACATCCTATAAGTGACAATGGATAAGGTAGAAAATTCAAGGTGGGCAAACCAAATCCATTCTGGTTTCCTGATAGTACTTATATCCCAACGAATGAGGGCTGCCTCTATCTAACCAGCTTGATGAATGAATTAAAATTGGATATCTTGTCAAATACCGAGTA
>NZ_JARGEJ010000931.1:0-286 GCF_029211245.1 Robertmurraya sp. DFI.2.37
CTCCGAAGATGCCGGAAAGTACACAGCCATAGCTGAAAAAACGTATATGCCGGCTGAAAGAATAAATACCCGGCTGAAGAATTTTAAAAGCCAATCCTTCAGCCGGAAAGCCCATGAACAGGGAGTTTGCGGAGAGGCTGAAACTTCTGAAGGATTTTTGGGGCAATTCTTCGGGAGGGGCATATTTTCTACCGGAAGAGGAATATGCCCACAGAAAAGAACATAAAAAGACGCAAGAAACCGGGATGCCTGATATCTTGTTACAAGATGCGGCAAATCTTGTGAG
>NZ_JARGEJ010000932.1:0-286 GCF_029211245.1 Robertmurraya sp. DFI.2.37
ATTGAGACCAATACGGTCGAGGAAAGAAAGCTTGAGGGGTTGAAGAATGTAGAAAGAAAACCAGTAAACTTTCTCGTTGAACAATTAGATACGACAACAGATTCAGTTTCATTAGTCGCCTCTGAACTAGGTGAGGGAAAGTTATCTCTCTCTATCATTTTGGATTTAGAACAAAGTGTTGATGAAGCGTCGATGCAAACATTACAAGAAATGATGATCAATATCATTGAAGAGGAGAAAAATGTAACTATTAATCAAAACGATATTGTCATTGTGGACGGTAATA
>NZ_JARGEJ010000933.1:0-286 GCF_029211245.1 Robertmurraya sp. DFI.2.37
AGAATTTCTGTTTCATCATCAAAAGGAAAATCCTCAAAACACTGCCATAACACATTATTTAAAATATCGGATTTCTATTTTTGTTCCGCTTGCGCTCGAGTTAGGGTTTAGTCCAATGGCGACGATAGCTCTAGTTGGAACAGCGGCGGCTTTGGGCGATGCCGGTTCACCTACATCAGATAGCACATTAGGACCTACAGCTGGACTAAATGTAGATGGTGGGCATAATCATATTTGGGATACTTGTGTTCCTACTTTTGTGCATTATAATCTCCCTTTAATTCTT
>NZ_JARGEJ010000934.1:0-286 GCF_029211245.1 Robertmurraya sp. DFI.2.37
CGACTGTCTGCTGAACAGGCCGATGGAGCCGGTGATTTCACCACACAAAGAGGAACGTGAACAGAATCTGAGCGAACAAAGGAATAAAGGACGTAAAATCTGAATGATATGGACAAAATCAAGTTAAGAATAACGGTAGTGACTGCTTTGGCGGTTTTTCTGCTGAAAGGTACGGATACTTTTGCACAACAGACAGACCCGACTCTGACGGGTGCTGTCTTTGCACAGACATCCACACTGAAGAATATCTATGACAAACGTCAGAAGGCACATGAGAAAATCATTG
>NZ_JARGEJ010000935.1:0-286 GCF_029211245.1 Robertmurraya sp. DFI.2.37
ATGAAAATCTCGTTAAAGTGACGGAAGAAGAGGCGACTAAACAATTGTTAAAAGTAGGTGATTATGCAAAAGTAGTCAACGCAACAACCAACCACCAACTATCAGACGGTAATATCGTCGAGGTAATTGGAAATAGCGGTTATCACGGTAATCTTCGAGTCAAACGTTTAACTGACGGAATTAGTCAGAACGTTCCAAAAGAGCAACTCGTCAAAGCAACCGACGAAGAAGTGGCGGAAGCCAAGCGCCAAGCCGAAGAAAAGGCGACCGCGGCGCGCTGGGCGAA
>NZ_JARGEJ010000936.1:0-286 GCF_029211245.1 Robertmurraya sp. DFI.2.37
CAAATGTTCGTTTATGACTGCAACAGGAATACCGCGTTTACGGAAATCAGCCAATATATTTTCTACCTCTTCCTTACAGGTGGCGTAGGCAACATCTTCTTTCACCATAGCGTGAGAGTCACCTCGTTTCACCCAACAAGGATAACAATTTTCCAAATACTCATCTGCCGTAGAAATTATAAAACTTTGCGGATGAGGAACCCCGTTCTTTATAAGTAATTCTGTCATTGGCTTACGCACACAATTATCTATACCGTAGGCAGAGTTTATCACCAATGCACCTTCA
>NZ_JARGEJ010000937.1:0-286 GCF_029211245.1 Robertmurraya sp. DFI.2.37
GGGGTCCCGAAGCTATAAACAAAGCTTCTTTATTGTTACGATTATTACTTTGTGCCCATACATCTTCAACATCATCATACAAATATGCATTATAAGAAGCCATATTGGCAATCAAGTCTTCTGCAACTTCTTTCGCACGCTGCCAATAAGAAACACCATTTTCGCTTAAACCTTCACCTGCTCCCTGCGCATAAGCTCTAGCCAACAAACCTAAAGCAGCTTTCTTTGTTACCCGGGCATAATTACCATCCATAGGAGTTGTATTCAAGTCAGCAGCAGCTTCTTG
>NZ_JARGEJ010000938.1:0-286 GCF_029211245.1 Robertmurraya sp. DFI.2.37
GAAGTCAAGGATAACAACGTTCAACTTCTGGTCGAGTTCTACAACTTCTTTCGGATCGCTTACACGGCCCCAAGACAGGTCAGTGATGTGAATCAAACCGTCTACGCCGCCAAGGTCGATGAATACACCGTATGATGTGATATTTTTAACAGTACCTTCCAGTACTTGTCCTTTTTCAAGTTTACCGATGATTTCTTTCTTCTGCTGTTCAAGTTCAGCTTCGATAAGAGCTTTGTGAGAAACAACAACGTTTTTGAATTCCTGGTTGATTTTAACCACTTTGAAT
>NZ_JARGEJ010000939.1:0-286 GCF_029211245.1 Robertmurraya sp. DFI.2.37
CGACCTCTGCTTCTGAGAACATAGACGCTTCTTTCGAAAAGGCAAAAGAAAATTTAGCAATGAAGCGCTATAAAATACGTGAAGAATACGGAAATATTTTAGCGGAAAAAGGTCGTTTCTCCCGTTGGGGTCCGTATGTCAACCATTGTGGCTTAATTATTTTTCTTTTTGGTGGAATACTGCGCTTCGTTCCTGGCATGTACATTGATGATATGCTTTGGATTAGAGAAGGAGAAACGAAAGTAATCCCTGAAACAAACGGGGAGTATTATCTAGAAAATAAAGA
>NZ_JARGEJ010000094.1:0-9385 GCF_029211245.1 Robertmurraya sp. DFI.2.37
GTTTGATTTCTTTGTTGTCTGCCGTCTTCTGTTTGGTTTCACCCCAGTCTACCTGAAGTTGTTTACCCATTGGTTGTTCAGGAACTGCTTCGTATTGACGTACAATGACCTTTTTCTCAATCTGATAGACTTCGCGAATCTCTTTCACATAAGACCTCACCGTACTTCCACCGACCGATAGGTCTGGATATCTCTCCAAAAGCCAATCATGAATTTGAGCACTACTCAGGTGAGGATACTCTTCTAGCCATGCAAGTATCCAGTCTTTATAGGAATCTAGTTTTTTCTTCTTTCCCGAAGGCTGTTCAGTGTAAGCTTTTGCCTCATCAAACGTCATTTCTAAATACTTATAGACAGTTGGTCTTGAGATCTTAAGCTCCTTAGCGATTTGTGTTACTTTAAATTTTCTTTTACTTAGTTCATGAATCTTTACATATAACACTAATTTCTCCTCCAAAACCCCTACCTCCAGTAAAATAACGTCAATTCCTATTTTACTAAAGTAGTAGGTTGATTGAGCAAAAGTGTAAAATCTTATCAAGCAATAACTGTCAACTTTATTCTAGCGTTTACACCAAATCACTGAAAATCATAAATTTGATAGAAACGACATATCTAAATATTTAGGTATGTTACAAACAAATAAAGATCAGGGTATCCTGCTTACAGATAGTTTTGAGAGTGATTATTGGTGTATTGTTGATTTTACGGGAATGCGTAGGTATTTAAAGTTCGATATTGACCTATATCCAGAATTAAAGGTTGCTTTAAAATTTTTTTTATTAATATTAATAGATACTAAATTTTCCATAAACCATATTCAATCAATTAATACAAATGTTAAACAAGCAATTGTAGTTTCTGGTGGATTTAAGAAAAAAATGTAGATGCCTATGAAGAATATGCTATGTCAAAAACAATGAATAGCCGTTATAGATTTAATGATTATACTAGTAAATTTCTTTCATTTATAGAGCATACTTATCGTGATTTATATGACTTAAAGATTAAAAATATGGATTCGAAAAATAGAGATTTACCTAACTATGAAGTAATCATTGAATTTCATTATTTTATGATGGAATTTGAAAATCAAGCAACCCCACTTCAGAAATCAAAGTATTTTCCTATAATATTATGGTGGAAGGTTACAGGTATTATTCCAATGAGACCTAAAGAATTTTGTTTACTTGAATGGGATTGTTGCTACGAGCAAGGTGGTTATTACTTTTTAAAAGTTCCAAGAAGTAAACAAGAGGCAAAATCCTATAGTGAAATAAGCGTGACTAATGTTATACGTATAAATAAAAATATTTATGACTCCATTCAAGAGTATAAGCAAACAGTTCCTCCTGAATTAATTGGAAACTACTTACTTTCATTTCGGATACAGTCACGTTTCTTTCAAGCTGATAGCACAACTAAAAGGGAGGATATGTACCATCCAGATACGTTATATTGGCCCTTGATGTCCTTATACAAAGAAATCATTGGTTGGAATAAAACTGATTTCTATCGCTTTGTTAAAAGAAATGAAAAAGGTGAAATCATTAAGATTTTCCGTAATTATATAACACCTGCTGATACACGACATTTTTCGATGTGTAATATGATGTTACAGGGGGTTAATCCATTAACTATTGCTAAAATGGCAGGACACACACGATTAGGTACTCAACGAAATTATTGGGGACATTTGGAATATTATTTCAACAAAAGCCAGAATTCATAGGCTTGAGAAAAGTTTAGGAAAGGGAATATTTGGTGTAAAAGATAAAATTAATGAATCACGAATCTATAAACCGGAGGATTTTCCTCTCCGAAAAGAGGTAAAACATGGATATTGCAAATTTGGGGCTTTTGACAATTGTGCTGGTGAATGTAGATATTGTGATGACTTTTTTTATTACCCAAAAAACCCTGATGAGGGATTGAAGTGGTTATTGTCCGGTTCGGATCATTTAGAACAGCAATTAGAAACAGAATTAAAGTCTCTATTAAATCTTTATAAAAATATGAAATTTAATTTTGCCACAGAATCCTATTCAATGCTAGATCATGAACAGATATTAAGCAAGGCAAATCTTATTAATCGCCTAATACGGCAAAAAGCTATGGTTGATTCTTTGCTGCCGGAAGATAGGAGGTTATTGAATAGTATTATGAAAACAGAGTCTTATAGCGATGAAGAGTTAAAAAAATTACTATTGGAATACTCAAATAAACATACTGGTTCTATCACATATTTAGGGTTGCAAAAGGAAACAGGAATTAGTCGAAAAACTTGGAAAAGGCGCATGGAAGAAACTATTGAAACCCTAAATAGAAAGGTAATTACCAGTCATAATAATGTAGGTTTCGATGAAATACCATATCCGAATTTTGATTTAATAATAGATCGATTTTTAAACGATGAAAGAGGTTTAAGAGATGCTTTATATCATATTAAAGAAGTATTTATTAAAAATATTGAAGAAAACAATAAGCTTTCTGATCAACTAATGAAAAAAGACAAAAAAATTGATGAACTAACACAAAAAATAGAAAAGATAAAACATGAATTGAACGAAAAGAAACAGGAGGTTAAAAATTACGAAAAGATAATTATTGAGAGTACCAATCCAAGTGTAAGAAGAAGAAAAGGAATTAGTAGTAATCTTATTAAAATGAGTGAGCATAGAAAAGAGTCTGCTGCTTCGTTAGAATTGGAAGACGAATTTCCAGAACTGTTCGGGGATTTGGATGATGAAAGTTAAGAACAATTAAATCTGTATACTCCGATCTGCATTTATTTGAATGTTAGTATAATAATGTATCAATAGAGTACTCTATTGATACAAGTATAGAAGACTGATAAAATCATAGTTAAGAGTGTCTCATAAGACTTGTCTCAAAAACGAGGTGAAATTTTGCAGAAAATCGGTTATGTACGCGTCAGTTCGACTAGCCAAAATCCTTCAAGACAATTTCGGCAATTGAACGAAATTGGAATGGATATTATTTATGAAGAAAAAATTTCAGGAGCCACAAAAGATCGTGAACAACTTCAAAAAATGTTAGAGGATTTACAGGAAGGTGACATTATTTATGTTACAGATTTAACTCGGATCACTCGAAGTACGCAAGATTTATTTGAATTGATTGATTTAATACGAAATAAAAAGGCAAGCTTAAAATCACTTAAGGATACATGGCTAGATTTATCAGAAGATAATCCATATAGCCAATTCTTAATTACGGTAATGGCTGGTGTTAACCAATTAGAGCGAGACCTTATTCGTATGCGTCAGCGTGAAGGAATTGAGCTCGCAAAGAAAGAAGGGAAGTTTAAAGGACGGTTAATCACGCAGGAATGAATTATGCAGTAAAGCTATATAAAGAAGGAAATATGACTGTAAATCAAATTTGTGAAATTACAAATGTATCTAGAGCTTCTTTATATAGAAAGCTATCGGAAGGAAAAAAATAAGCATTCATTACTTATATTAAAAATTTCCGGGGATTGTGAAACAACGTACCTAACCAAGCAGGCTATTTCTATAAGGAAGTATCAATATTTGTTTATCTAACTAGGCACGATCATCAAAGGGTTCCGAGTACATTATAACGGAGATATACGCTAAACTCAGATTTAAAGCAAGGCTGTATTTTCCGAGAACACTTTATAAAAAACAACCTTAATCAATCACAAACGAAGGTTGTTTTTATAAAGTCATGGTCTAATTAAAACAATTGCTGTCCCAAGAGCATACTTGAGACTGAAAAGGCACCAGCAGGTGGTAAAACATTAGTATATATGGGAGGTCCCAAACGGGTTGTAAAGGTTGTAGCAATCCAATTTCCGTATTCACCAGCCAGCAAAGAGGGAGGTTTCATTATAAACCGTCCACTTAAAACGAAATGCCGAATGCTTATAGCGATCTCATCAAATATTGTCAAGTTGCCAAAAAAGGAGGCATATGGTGAATCGAAACTTATTTGTTTAGCGCTTTCGTCCCAATACCCATTAATCGGAATAGGTATACCACGAAAATTAACTGTACCTACTACTTTGTTGTCTACAATGGAATCAATGGTAAGTATACCTCTAATAATGGATCTCCCCGCAATAGAAGCATCAATCCCCCATACGGATGGAAAGGGGATACTAACTTTGGCTGTCTTTGGAATTTTCAAAATTAACCTCTCCTTGATTATTTTATGTATGGATTGAGTTGTATTTAATCATAATCCTGTAGTAATGATACAGTATATGCACAGAGAATCACTTATGTGTTTTGTTAAGAAAGAAGTATCAATAATCAATCAGCCTACTGTCTAGATGAACAAGAGTTTGCCTGACCCACGAAAAATATGGAACATTAATTGCTGCTGCTCATACATATGGTCTCGCATTTGGAAAATTTCGCAATCCTATCAATCGAATCCAGAAATAAGTTCTTCATTTATATAAAACAGAGAGACAGATTAATGGGGAAATTAAGTATGGTGATATGTATCAATTCAACAAGGAATTGGTCCAGCAAGGTCGCTTCCGTACCTCAGCCGGAGAAGACTTTTGGAGAAAGAAAGACAGGCTTGGAAGAATGATGATAGATAAAGCCAATAATGTCTTTACTTCTAGACCGTCCACTTTAGAATTTCCGAATGGCAATATACCAAACCTTGCTGATATCGTTAATAAACATTACGATGATAAAGAAACATTAATTAGGGAATTAATTGTGATTGAACGTAAATTCTATAAGAATATTGAACGGAGAAAAAACTTGGAACTAAAACTCACAGAAAGTGAGGGAAAAGTTCAAGAATACAAAAGCAAACTTTCCGATTTAGAAAGTCGGTTTGAATACCTTCAAGATTTATTATTTAAATTATTGAGATATAGTTCAGTAAAGGTGTTCCCTTAGTTAATCATCTAGGAACAAGTCATAAACAGACAACCATTGTTAAAAAATCATTGGAAAATATCTTTAGTAATCCCTCAGATTTTTACAATTGGCACGAAACAAAGCTTGAAACATCTGAAAAAATAAAGGATAACGTAATTCCATTAAAAAAAGAAAAAACTTTAGCAGATGAATTTTCGGATATCTTTTAACTTAAGGGAGGGGCTGTATGATAAGCCCCTTTTTGATACGTCTTATCATGCACAATTCTTATTGAATTGCGCCCAAATTTTAAGATTTGATTTAAATGGAGTATTAAAAAGATAAGTATATTATCCCCTTAAAATAGGGGTCACTTTCTCAATGGCTTCTTGTAATTTTTCACTATTTATTCTATACATTTGTTTGGCCTCCTTTGATTCAGTTCCAAGAGTAAACAGTTCTAAATCGGCTTGACATTTTTTTAAAGTTGAAAGAATTAAAGGTCTTTCTTGAGGGGATGCAACTTGCAACTTATCATCAAAAAGATCAACCGTTAATTCCCCAAAAGAATTAATTTGTCCAAGAAATACATTTTCAACCGTAACTCCTAATTTTTCTAACTCCGTATGTAACCATGCACGACTTCGTCCGATTGTAGCTAGTGGTTCATCCATTATGACACCATCCATTATGACAGTCTGAGGTTCTTTGATCGAAGGAACGGATAAGTTTAAATCCTTTGCTGTTAAAGGTTGATTCTCTTTCTTTAGCATAACGGATAAATCACCGGTTGGTTCTAATATGGCAAATTCAACATCAGCCACTTGAAAAACATCCTTTTTTCGAAGCAATTCCAATAACTCATCCGTTGTATATCGTTCCTTCTTTAAATTATCTTCCATGATTTTTCCGTCTTTAATAAATACTGATCCTTTTCCTTCTATAAAATCACGGAACTTTTTACTTTTTAAAGCAATAAGACCAACTATATATGGTATAGCTGCCATTACTAGAATGGCTAACCCTCCTATAATGATACTATGTCTTACTTCAAGTATAATGATTGCTGCAATTCCTCCTATTGTAATACCTGTTACATATTCAAAGAAGGAAAGTTGAGATAGTTGCTTTTTGCCTAAAAATTTTGTGATAAAAAACAGAACAATCATAAACAAAATGACTCGAGAAATAACATTTAGCCAAAGAGGCATTAGTAGACCCTCCAATCTAAAATCCTTTATATTGAAATTCTTCCTGTTCTAATTCTCCAACTCGTTTTTTTTAATCTGTTACTACCTCATGTATAACCATCATGCTTTCATGTAGTTTGCGTTTCGATTCATTATCTAGAGTTCGTAATGCTAATCTTGAGAGACTAGCTTCTATACCTTTTAAGCTGGCAAAACACTATTTAACATCTGATCCTACTGTCATCCTAGCTCTCCTTTATCCTTTTGGTTTAAAAATTAAGGCTCCCAGCATTCCAAAAACAATGGCAGCTGAAATGCCTGAACTTGTTACTTCAAACATTCCTGTCAGTACACCGACTAACCCATGTGTTTCGGCTTCTTGCATCGCACCATGTACGAGGGAATTACCAAAGCTGGTTATGGGAACTGTGGCTCCTGCACCTGCAAAATCAATTAATGGTTCATATAAACCAAAACCATCTAAAATAGCACCTACTACTACAAGAGCACTTAATGTATGTCCAGGTGTAAGTTTGAAAACATCAAACATAATTTGCCCAACGACACAAATTAAACCACCTACAGTAAAAGCCCAAAAATAGGTCATATTGATTGTTCACCCCCATACTCAATCGACACTGCATGGGCGATACAAGGGATCGATTCGTTTTGCTGAAAAGAAAGTGGCGATAATAAAGCACCTGTTGCTACGACTAACATTCTTTTAAATTCTCCTTTTTTCATACGGTTTAGTAGATGACCATAAACGACTGTTGCTGAACAGCCTGCACCACTTGCCCCTGCTAAAACAGGTTGCCCTTCTCTATAAATCATAAAACCGCAATCTTGGTATTGTTCTTCACGAATAGGTATTCCATGCTTTTTAAATAGATCCATGGAAACTTCTTGTCCAATTTGCCCAAGGTCTCCTGATACAATTAAATCGTAATATGATGGTTCAACATTTCTTTCCTTTAAATGGGCTTCAATGGTATCAACCGCAGCTGGCGCCATCGCTCCTCCCATATTAAATGGATCTGTCAGACCCATATCAATGACACGGCCAATTGTCGCAGAGGTGACGCGTGGTCCTTCCCCAGAATAACTTAAAAGAGCCACACCAGCATCAGTAACCGTCCATTGTGCAGTAGGAGGTTTTTGACCGCCGTATTCAGTTGGATAACGAAATTGTTTTTCAACAGCTATATCATGACTAGATGCACCAGTTAATAAATACTTAGCTCCTTTTGTATTAACAATATAAGCACCCAGAGCCAGTCCTTCCATTGAGGTAGAGCAGGCACCGAATAAACCAAAATAAGGTGCTCCAATGGTTCGGCATGCAAAATTTGTTGGGGTAATTTGATTAATTAGATCCCCATCTAGAATAAATTGAACTTGATCCTTTTGGATTCCTCCTTTTTTTTCCATTGCTTTTTGACAGGCCTCTTCAAAAAGAACTTTATGTGCTTTTTCATAGGAATCTTGTCCAAGCCATAAATCAGCATGAAGAGTATCAAAGTCATCCTGGATAGCACCATTGGCTTCAAATGGTCCGCCGACGGTTCCGGTTGAGATAATGACAGGCTTTTGTTCGAAGATCCATGTACGATGACCTGTGAGCATTATAAACCACCCCACTGGATTAAAATGGTTTTGATAAGAGCAATGACAAAGGCAGAAAAAACACCAAATAAAATAACCGAACCTGCTAACTTAAATATGTTTCCACCTACACCCAGTACTAACCCTTCGCTTCGATGTTCAATGGCAGGTGATATGACTGCATTCCCAAAACCAGTTACGGGTACAGCTGTTCCAGCACCTCCAAATTGAGCCATTCGATCATATACACCAAAACCAGTAAGAAGCATGGTAATAAAAATTAACGTACCTACCGTTGGATTTCCAGCCGTTTTCTTAGTAAAGTTAAAAAAATAAATGTAAAAGTCTGAAATAAGCTGGCCAATCAGACAAATTAGTCCACCGGTTAAAAAGGCCTTTATGCAGTTTTTAGCAACTGGTCTTTTAATTTCTCGTCATTTTTGCAATTTTTGGTATTCCTGTTGAACAGGAGTGAGTTGTTTCTTTTGATTGTTAGACATAACTTGAACCTTCCTCTTTAAGTTTGTTCCTTCAAAAGACTTTTCAGTTTGTTTAGATCCTTTTTTAAGTTCTTCTTATTCGCATCGTTTTTTTCAGTCCCTGTTCTATTTTTTCGAGTTCCCAGAACATTTTTTTATCACTCGAAACAAATACTTTATGATCTGGATACGTTTTTTCCAAGTCAGATTTTACTGACTTCTCGATACTTTTTAATCGGAAACGATTAAAGTTTTCGACTTTTATTGCTACTGAAAGCTCCTTATCTATATTCACGGCCTTTACATTCGAAATCTCTTGGTTGGTGATATTCTCTTCTTTAGCATAGAATGCTAAATAAAACCTTTTTTATTCATATTATTATTTTAGAAATAAATATTCAGGAATTTAAATATGAAATATTTTAATGAGTTTGGTAAAGATACATTTTGAAAGAAAAATCGGGGGATAGTAGTCATAAGAAAGTAGAAAAAAGTAAAAGGAGAATATGAAGAATGTACAAGAATTACAGAGAATTTATTTTCGGACCAAAACCACGAGCTAGACAAAAGAATTTTTATGAAAATTTAGAAAGGAGTTTTAAAAATCCTATTATACATAAGGAAATTCATGGCGATAAAGTGTATGTTCCCTTGGATTTAAGTAAGATTTGGGACAGGGTACATTAATATTAATATCAATTATTTATAAAGGAATTTCATTCAGTTATTAGAGGCAAGAAACATTACCAGCATATTCAAACACTTGAATGTAAATATTAGATTCGGAAGCGATATTTATTTTCCTTCCAAATACTCGATCGAGGAAGTGTTTGAATTTGAATTACTTGATGAATCTTTTTAATATAGGTAGTAGGCCAAACAGAAGAAATAACAGAGGAATTTTAAGGGCCACTTTGATTGGTTTAGGATTTAGCTCAGCTGCTGTTTTTGGATTAAGAAGAAATGGTAACACAAATATACTGGCTCCTATCCAAAACATGGCTAATAATGTTCGAAATAATGGTCAAATGAAAAGAATGGCTACAGCCGTAACAGAGTTTTCGAAGGAATTAGTACCTAATCAAATTCAAGGCAAGAACAAATAATTTTCCTTTTGGGTTTGTCAAGAAAAGTGTGTAAGTTATTCTAGATACTTCTTTACACGATTCTTCAGGTGGGCATGAATTAACAGTTGATTCATGACCATAGCCCATTGTTGGATATGTCCGCCTTCCCATTT
>NZ_JARGEJ010000940.1:0-286 GCF_029211245.1 Robertmurraya sp. DFI.2.37
CCAACCCTTAACTGTGGAGGAAACACTGCTCCATAAATCACCGAAGAATGCACCAATTCCACGCATCATAAGGACGAACCAGTTTGCTTTCTCAACATCCTCAGCTGCAACTAAATCAACTGTCATACTCCTCTGTCCCTCAGAGCTTAAATAAACAGTCTCTTCATCTTTAAATTGAACCTTTACTGTTCCAAGCTTATCTCCTTTTTTAATAGGAGCTGTTAAACTGCCGTCTTCATTTAGCTTCTCTTTATCAAGCTCGACCAGAGTCTCAAAGTTTTCTTGC
>NZ_JARGEJ010000941.1:0-286 GCF_029211245.1 Robertmurraya sp. DFI.2.37
CGCGTGTCAAACAGAAACCGGAAGAGGACGGAACAAATGAAGGTGATTCCTGATAGAATTTTCACATAATCAAGATCGTATATTTGTTTTTCGGTTATTATTTTGTATTTTTATTATTGTTAAAACTATAAAAGTAAGACTTATGGGAGATATTATAATTGTATTGCTGGTATTCTGGGTTGTCGGCAAGCTCCTGAAGGGCGTGTTTGGCGGTTTCAGTAAAAGCAGTTTCAAAGATGATAAGTAGGCCAGCCAAGGGATGGGTAAATACGGTCAAAAAGACTGG
>NZ_JARGEJ010000942.1:0-286 GCF_029211245.1 Robertmurraya sp. DFI.2.37
GCTTTGTTCTCTGCGGACTTCTCGTGATGAAGATAGGTTTAAACTTTGACTCGGAAAACCATATTTTGAGTGATTGGATCATAGAAGAATAGACGATATTATAAGCTCTTTGTAAAGATAAAATATTTATAATTTATATAGGCTGTATGCGATAACGTATGCGGCCTTCCTTGTTTTTGTTGTCGGTAGCGACTGGCATCCGTATAATGTATTGCGAGAACGATTGTCTTCGTGACTACCAGCAGGAGATGAAGCTCAGACTCTTTGAAGAGTGGGAGCTTCACCG
>NZ_JARGEJ010000943.1:0-286 GCF_029211245.1 Robertmurraya sp. DFI.2.37
ATAATTTCCGGTTTATCGCAGCTTATTTCATAATTCCCGTCTCCCCCTTGCAAAGGAAAAGAGTATGTCTGATTATTAGGATAGTTTAATTTTATATTTGCTGTTTCTCTATTTTTTAAGGAGATGGGAGCAAGTTCATCATTGCTGCACGATGAAATTACTAAAGAGCAAAGGAAAATAAGCACTGTGGCTAGCATACTGTTAAGTCTCATAGTTTGATCTTGTTTTATGTTCTACATAATTTAAATGAAGGATTAGATGATTTACTGCTTGGCAATTAGAAATT
>NZ_JARGEJ010000944.1:0-286 GCF_029211245.1 Robertmurraya sp. DFI.2.37
TTTCTTCTGCATCAGGAGTTTTTTCATTAAAGTTCAAGGTTACATTGTCAGATTTAACCTTACCGAAAACATTCATATAATGAACTGTAAAGTAAACATTTCCTGCAGCCTTGTCATTAAGATTGATAGTCATACCATCGAATGATACGCCATAACGGATAGAGTCTGCTTTTGCTTGAGCATTATCAGCCATTGTGATGTATGAATCGAATAGTTGACCTGCCCATTTTTTTTCAGGGACAATTGTTACAGATTCACCTGGCTTAGCATCCACGTATGATGTGAG
>NZ_JARGEJ010000945.1:0-286 GCF_029211245.1 Robertmurraya sp. DFI.2.37
TAAAGGAACTCCCACCGCCAAATCTGCCGGCATCACTTGTTCCTCCAATGTTCCACGGTCTATGTTCTGAGGAGCCTTTGCCAACAATACGGAGATAGAATTCTCAGTTTCACGCACCTGGCGTTTCAAGTCAGCCAATGAAGCCTCCGTCTGGTGATAAGCCCCTTTACTCTGTGCCACAGCAGCTTCGGTAGTCATACCGGCTTCCTTCATAGCTTCCATAGTGCGCACTGTTTCTTGCATTAACGCCACATTCTGTTCGGTCACACTGACTTGACGGTCTAGC
>NZ_JARGEJ010000946.1:0-286 GCF_029211245.1 Robertmurraya sp. DFI.2.37
TTCCAAAACAACAATAGCGTCATCCACCACATTACCAATCGCAATAGAAAGGCACGACAAAGAAATAATATTCAGAGATCCCCCATCCGTGATAGCCAAATAAATAAAGGAGGCAATCAATGACATGGGGATAGTGATACAGATAATCACCGTAGCACGCCAACGACCTAAGAAAACAAATACCACCAAGACCACAAACAGAATGGCATACATAATAGTTTCCGTCAAACTGTCGATGGTATTCAAAATATTATCCGAAGTGTTCACAATAACCCCCAGTTTCACA
>NZ_JARGEJ010000947.1:0-286 GCF_029211245.1 Robertmurraya sp. DFI.2.37
TGTTAGGCTGCTATACCTGACACCTCATCCGGCTTTGTGTACAGCATCATGTCTGTATATTTAGCTTGATAGTTTACGCTTGCACTAAACTCCACTTTCCTGCATTCCTTGAATGGGCTGCCGACAAATGGGTTTCGGTCCATCCAGTCGCACAGTTCTAAAATGGAAGACTTGTTCGAAGTGAAATACACGAACGAATGCCCTTTCAGAACGGTTAGTACATCCAGATAGTCAGCCAGACGCCAGAACATCTTGTAAGTACCCACCTCGGTGGAGAGGTACGGCG
>NZ_JARGEJ010000948.1:0-286 GCF_029211245.1 Robertmurraya sp. DFI.2.37
TGCGTGGATAGCCGCCCATAAGGACGAGTACCCCGAGTCCCTCGGCCAGTACGGGAAGTGACGTCGTGAAGACATCCAGATACCGCGGCCACGTGCTCGCCACGATCACCGACCGCGACCTCTACTACGGCGGCATCGGCGAGAGCTACCAAGTAGGCCAGGTGCTCATATTCGCCGCCGGCACCAAGCCGAAACCGGGTAGCGAGATGGCATGCGCCGACAACATGGCCGCCGCCACGGAGTACCTCGACGGCGGGGGATCCCCCGCCGCGATACCGGAACCCCC
>NZ_JARGEJ010000949.1:0-286 GCF_029211245.1 Robertmurraya sp. DFI.2.37
GTATAAAGCTTATTGGTTGAAAAAATATGAAGAAACCAAATCTGCTATCTGTTCCGATAAGAAAAGAAGTCAGGCATACCGGAATCTTTTATTGGCTCAGAATGATTTGCTTTGTACTTTGACATTGACCCGTGTAAGCTCTAATTTAGCCTATGCTTATGTGCAGTGCAGTGGATTACCGGCTCGTTAAGCTTATCAAAAGTTTAAACAACCGGAATTGAGTGATGATTTCTATGACTATATCCGGCAGCTGAATATACTGAACTCGCCTGTCATGCTTTATACC
>NZ_JARGEJ010000095.1:0-8965 GCF_029211245.1 Robertmurraya sp. DFI.2.37
TCCCAATGTTGATGATGATCAAAAAAGATCTCTTTTAGAATATTTCTGTCCATAAATAAAAAATACCACAGCCCTAATGACTGCGGTAGACCTTAAATTTTTATACTTTCTTATCTTTTAAAAAAGGTTGGTCTCTCAACCAACCTTTTCACCATACTCTTTATTGTTGTTTGTATTGAGGTTCTTCTTGTTCAATTTGTTAAACACGTGGTTCTACATTATTGCTAACGGATTGGGTTTGTTTAGCGGCATCTTGGTAGAGCTGTTTGGCTTGTTGATTGTTTGTACCAAGAGAAACAAAATCGTCCAGGACGAATGCCTAGTCGATTTTGTTTGTTCCTCTGATATTTAAAGCAAGTCTTTTTCATGGCCATCGAAATTAGAAAAACTCTGCGCTTTATATAGGTAAATGTCTAGACCTTGATCATTAAGGGAGCATAGTATAGCTTTGAATATTTAGAAAGTTAAAATCTTAAAGGGAGTTGTTTTTTACTATGAATAGGGAAATTTGCACCTCTTGTGAAAACTATTTTTGGATAAATCAACTATCACTGTTACCTAATGATTGGCTTCGTACTGACCAGCGTAAATATTATTGCCCTAGATGCTATCCTGAAATCTTAGAAGAACAAACTAAACTTCTTTATTATGAATTTTAGTTCGTTTAGTCCTAGGACTGTAACAAGTTATGCAAAGTTTTTAAGATGAACCATCGTCAAGGAAGTAATCATTCCAATAATACAAATTATCATGCAGGAAGAAAGGAATGCTTTTTATCCTACATATTAAACGCTGCTGTTACAATTAGATATCAATTAAGAAAATAAAAAATGTTCGTTTATGGAACCATGCAAATATAAATAAAGGAAGACTCAAAAGAAACAAACCTAATCCTGTTGGAAAGCGATAATCATAATGCAGGATAAGGGCAATACTTAATAAAGTTATTAACCCATATATGTTGTTCATTTTTTTGGAAATTCGAAAAATCAATGTATTTTTATAATTTCAAGCTTTTAAAATAGGGGTCACTTTATCAATAGCTTCTTGTAATTTTTGACTATTTAACTTATACATTTGTTTGGCCTCCTTTGATTCAGTTCCAAGAGCAAACAACTCTAAGTCAGCTTGGCATTTTTTTAGAGTTGAAAGAATTAAAGGTCTTTCTTGGGGGGACGCAACTTGCAACTTATCATCGAAAAGGTCAACCGTTAACTCTCCAAAAGAATTAATTTGTCCAAGAAATACATTTTCAACCGTAACCCCTAATTTATCTAACTCTGTATGTAACCATGCGCGACTTCTTCCAATTGTAGCTAGTGGTTCATCCATGATCACACCATCCATAATGACAGTTTGAGGCTCTTTGACGGAAGGGACTGATAAGTTTAAGGCTTTTGCTGTTAAAGGTTGGTTCTCCTTTTTTAACATAACGGATAAATCTCCTGTTGCCTCTAATACAGCGAATTCGACATCAGCTACCTGATAGACATCCTTCTTACGAAGTAATGCTAATAATTCATCTATCGTGTATCTTTCTTTTTTTAAATTATCTTCCATGATTTTTCCATCTTTGATAAATACAGTTGCTTTCCCTTCTATAAAATTACGAAAACCTTTGCTTTTTAAGGAAATTAAACCAGCGAAAAAGGGGATAGCAGCAAAGATGACAATTCCAATGACACCGTGAAAAATACTCCGTTCAAGTCCCATAGCTACTTCTGCACCAATACTTCCAATTGAAATACCGGTGACATATTCGAAGATAGATAGTTCAGAAATTTGCTTTTTCCCTAACCACTTTGTAATGATAAATAAAACCACAACAAATAATGCTGACCGTAAAGCTATATCTAACCATTCAGGCACTGCTTGATACCCCCTGTAAATATAGTTTTTCTAGAAACCTTTGTACTGAAGTTCCTCTCCTTCTAGTTCTCCTACTCTTTTTTTTAAATCTTTTGTTACTTCGTGTACTACCATCATAGCCTCATGCAAAGTTCGCTTCGATTCATCATCAAGAGTCCGTAATGCTAAACTTGAGAGACTTGCTTCTACCCCTTTTAGACTGGCAAAACACTGTTTAACATCTGATCCTACTGTCATCCTAATTCTCCTTATCCTTTTGGCTTAAAAATTAAAGCTCCTATCATGCCGAAAACAATGGAAGCTGAAATACCAGAACTAGTTACTTCAAACATTCCTGTCAGTACACCAACTAACCCATGTTTTTCTGCTTCCTGCATCGCACCATGAACAAGCGAATTCCCAAAACTTGTAATCGGAACGGTAGCCCCTGCCCCAGCAAAATCAATCAAAGGCTCGTATAGTCCAAATCCATCTAAAAGCGCCCCAATCACTACAAGAGCACTTAAGGTATGACCTGGTGTCAATTTAAATACATCAAACATAATTTGCCCAATGATACAAATTAAACCGCCTACGACAAAAGCCCAAAAATAGATCATGTTAATTGTTCACCTCCGTATTCAATTGACACTGCATGGGCGATACAAGGAATTGTTTCATTTTGCTGAAAGGACAACGGTGAAAGCAAAGCACCTGTTGCCACAACTAACATTCGTTTAAATTCACCTTTTTTCATGCGGTTTAATAAATGCCCATAAACTACCGTTGCTGAACAGCCTGCACCGCTTGCCCCTGCAAGAACGGGTTGTCCTTCCCGATAAATCATAAGGCCACAATCTTGGTATTGTTCTTCACTAATAGGAGTTCCATGCTTTTTAAATAGATCCATGGACACTTCCTGTCCGATTTGGCCAAGGTCACCGGTTACAATTAAATCGTAATAAGATGGCTCAACATTTCGTTCCTTTAAATGGGCTTCAATGGTATCAACCGCAGCTGGCGCCATAGCTCCTCCCATGTTAAATGGATCTGTCAATCCCATATCGATTACACGACCAATTGTGGCAGATGTGACATGAGGTCCTTCCCCAGAATCACTTAATAGGGCTGCACCTGCACCAGTAACCGTCCATTGTGCCGTAGGTGGCTTTTGTCCACCATATTCAGTTGGATACCGAAATTGTTTTTCAACAGCTGTATCATGACTGGAAGCTCCTGTTAACAAATATTTCGCTCCTTTTGTATTTACAATATAAGCACCTAGAGCCAGTCCTTCCATCGAGGTAGAGCAAGCACCGAATAAGCCAAAATAAGGCGCTCCAATCGTTCTGCTAGCGAAACTTGTTGGGGTGATTTGATTGATTAAGTCCCCAGCTAGGATAAATTGAACTTGATCTTTTTGTATGCCCCCTTTTTCCATGGCTTTTTGGCAAGCCTCTTCAAAAAGGATTTTATGTGCTTTCTCATAGGAATCCTGCCCAAGCCATAAATCAGCATGAAGAGTATCGAAATCATCTGGGATAGCACCATTGGCTTCAAATGGTCCACCAACGGTTCCAGTGGAGATAATGACAGGCTTTTGTTCGAAGATCCATGTACGATGACCTGCTAGCATTATAAACCACCCCACTGGATTAAAGTGGTTTTAATTAAGGCAATGACAAAAGCAGAAAAAACACCAAATAAAATAACCGCCCCCGCTAATTTAAACATGTTGCCACCTACGCCCAGTACAAATCCTTCGGTTCGATGCTCAATGGCAGGCGATATAACCGCATTGCCAAAACCTGTTACAGGTACAGCTGTTCCAGCCCCACCAAATTGGGCCATTCGATCATATACGCCAAAACCAGTAAGAAGCATTGTAATAAAAATTAACGTACCCACCGTCGGATTTCCGGCCGTTTGCTCAGTAAAATCGAAATAATAAATGTAAAAGTCTGAAATAAGCTGACCAATCAAACAAATAAGTCCACCGGTTAAAAAGGCCTTAATGCAATTTTTAACAACCGGTCTTTTGATCTCTCGTTGTTTTTGCAATTTTTGATATTCCTGTTGCACAGGAGTAAGTTGTTTCTTTTGATTGTTAGACATAACTCGATCCTTCCTCTTTAGGTTTGTTCCTTCATAAGACTTTTCAGTTTGTTCAAATCATTTTTTAAGTTCTTCTTATTCATATCGTTTTTTTTCAGTCTTTGCTCGACCTTTTCAAGCTCCCAGAATATTTTTTTATCAGTCGAAACAAAAACTTTATAGTCCGGATATTTTTTTTCTAAGTCGGATTTTACTGACTTCTCGATACTCTTTAATCGAAATCGATCAAAATTCTCAACTTTAATCGCTGCCATAAGCTCTTTATCAGTATTCACAGCTTTTACGTCTGTAATATCTTCCTTGGCAATTATCTTTTCTTTCGCATGATTGGCAACGGATTGATCAATTGGCTTACTTGTATGTACTTGTGAAATACCAAAAGTACTATTACCTTGAATAAATTCATTTTGATTACCATTACATCCTGATGCGAAACCAATGACCATTATAATAAAAAGTAGGTTTTTCAATGTGGTTATTTTATCTTTCAAAAAAATCACCTCCATGTTTTTTCATTATTTGAACAGCTGAAAAAAGGTTGGTTAAGAGGCCAACCTTTTTTCGCCTTACTATTACTGTTGTTTGTATTGAGGTTCTTCTTGTTCGATTTGTTGAACACGTGGTTCAATGCTGTCTACAACGGATTGGGTTTGCTTAGCAGCATCTTGGTAAAGCTGCTTCGCTTGTTCATTATCTGTACTAAGAGCAAATGTTTCAAAGCTAGCTTGAGCGCTTTTTAATCCCGCTAGAGCTGTCTTAACGTCATTAATAACTGTCATGACTTTCACCTCCTATATTTTTCTTTGAAACCTTTCTTAGAATGTTTCAAGATAGAAATGTTTATTCATACAAAGTTTTTAAAATTTAAATTATACTTCTTATCTTTTAGGAAAAAATACTCTTGGCAGGAAAAAATTAAGGAAGGGAGAATAGGGTAAATTGGACAGTTGAACTTTTATAAAAGCTGATGAAAGTACAATTGTTTTACCATTCGAGGGGAATTTTCTTTTCGAGAAGTAAGACTGGTATGCTTTTTTATTTAGAAATGAGTATTGATGCAGTTTGTATTTTTCATTAAATAATAAAAAAGAGGTAGACGGAGTATGTATAAGGACTATCTTGAAACGATTTCAGGACCAAAACCACGAGCAAGGTCTAAGCAATTTAATAGAAATATAAATCAGTATTTTTCCCATCCTATCATACATAAGGAAATTAATGGTGATAAAATATATGTTGCCTTGGATCTAGACAGAATCTGGAATAGGATCAATTAATATTTAGTTAAGCGACAAATACTCCCCACCTGCGTATAGGTGGGGAGTATTTAATGCCTATAGTGAAACCAAAGGGATGATATGTCCAAAGGTGGCTGGTTCTTTAACACTAGTCTAAAATACCTGCATATTTTTGACCACTATGTGGCAATCTACCCAAGTGATTACAACATTGTTAACAAGGAGGAAACATCATGCAACAACCGCAGACGGGTATGGTTAATCAACAAGCACAAGCTTTCATGACGCAGCCGCCTGAAATAATGTCAACAAAGGATCATCTCTATTTAAACGATATGTTAAGCTGGAATCTACTTGCGATGAAGAAAATGCATTTTTTCGCTCAACAATGTCAAAATCCAGAAGTAAGAGCAGCACTTGAACAAGCTGGACAAATGCACGACCGACACTATCAACAGCTGCTTCAACAGATGCAACAGTATGTAACTCAACCTTCACAAAATATGAATCAATAAGGAGGATACGATAGTGGAAAATAATACTCCAAACAAAATTAAGAATCCTGAAACACCAGTTCCCAAGACGCCGCAAATGAACGATAGAGATTTTCTAAACGATGCCTTAACTACGGAAAAATATATATCTTCCTCATATTCGACTGCATTAAAAGAAGCAAGCCATGGGTCGTTGTATCGTACAATTGCGTCTATTTCCCAAGAAACAGAAGACTGTCACCGCAATCTATATAACTTAATGTTTAAAAACGGATGGTATGCTTTGGAAAAAGAAACTCCACAAACTATTCAACAATCGGTTCAACAATTTTCTAACTACATGCAAAGTCAAGATCCTTATAGAGGCAATTTAATACAATAAAGAACACTTGTTAAAGGAAAGTAAACTCAGGGTAAAACAACAATAATTATGCAAGACAAAAGGTTGGTTGGATGTTAACCAACCTTTCTCTTCTTTAGAACCTTCCTACAAACGTGTTCAAAGTATTAAATTGCTCAAATCCTGCCATATAAATACTAAAATAAGGTTGTGTTAAAAATGAATCAAGAAACTAAAATTGCAAATGAGCTTCAGAAAATGTTGACTGAAAATCAAATCCCTGTTTCCGTCCAGGAAGATATTAATGTGCTCTCTGAAAAATTAGCTAATGGAGAACTTACACTTGGTGAATTAGAAAATAAAGATCAGTTTGTAGTAGAGGTTATTCAAAAAGCAAAAAATAGAATCGGATAAAATAGGGAAACTTTGTAATATTATCATACATAATTGCCTCATTTTTAATTTTATTACTGTATTTCATCAAATTTCTTTTTTAGACTATCTGAATAAAAAAAGAATAAACGTAAAAAATAATTTAGAAATTACAACAATCGAAAGGGCGGTAAAGATGAATCATAAGTGGATGAAACTTTTATCAACAGTTTTTCTTTCAATGTTCTTGTTATTAGGGTGTAATAATGGAGATGACGATAATAATCCACCACCTGAGGATGTAACTCCTGGGACAGAGGAACCAATTGAAGATCCTGAAGACGCAACAGATCCAGATACTATTGATGAAAATAATGTCACCCCTGATACAGAAGAATCAATTGAAGATGCTGAAGACGCAACAGATCCAGATAATATTGATGAAAATAATGACAACACTGATACAGAAGAACCAATTGAAGATCCTAAAGATGTAAATGACGCAGATAATAAAGATGAATAAGTTTATACACCGTTTGTTCTCAAACGGTGTTCTTTATGGTGCGCCCGGCATGGGCTATAACTTGGTGGTGAAAGTCCACTACAGGCTTGGCAGTAGGAACTGTTAGCTAAAGGCAAGGGTGTCCATCGTGAGGTGGAATCTGAAGGAAGCCGGAGGCAAAATCCCGAACTGACGAACAGAAACTGTATAAAAGGCTGAATTGGAATGGATGAGTTTGCCAAACAAAACAAAGTCCGATACTGCACGAGTTCCATACAGTAAATACAGCAGTTACATGGGAGGAAGGTTGTAGTTCTTACCCGGGGAGGTCTTACAAGGGTTCCCGACAAGAGGGATGTAACATCCCACAGGAACAAACTTGTCAGCAATGGCAAGTTGAATTGTAAGAAGTCAGCAGAGGCCATAGTAGTTCCTTCGGAACGAAGGGCCGAACAATAGTAATCTTGGAGGAATACGGAGGTGAAGACAGTGCAAAGACCACAGAAAACATCGAAAGATGGCTATATGCAAAGGGATAAGTTGGAAACTGAAGAGTATGCAAAAGCGTGCAGTACTGTCATCAAAGAAGTAGGAAGCCAAGATGGTATCGATTTAATTGATAAAGTGATTGATGATAACAACCTTCTTATGGCATGGCTGGATGCTCCGGTTAATAAATATTTCGCTCCTTTGGTATTCACGATATAAGCACCTAGGGCCAATCCTTCCATAGACGTAGAGCAGGCACCGAATAAACCAAAATACGGGGCTCCAATTGTTCGACTAGCGAAACTTGTTGGGGTGATCTGATTGATTAGGTCCCCAGCTAGGATAAATTGAACTTGATCCTTTTGGATGCCCCCTTTTTCCATGGCTTTTTGACAGGCCTCTTCAAAAAGGATTTTATGTGCTTTCTCATAGGAATCCTGTCCAAGCCATAAATCAGCATGAAGGAGATCGAAATCTTCTGCGATTGCTCCGTTTGCTTCAAATGGTCCACCAACTGTTCCAGTAGAAAGTATGACGGGTTTTTGTTCGAAGATCCATGTACGATGACCTGCGAGTATCATAAACCACCCCACCTAATTAGAATTGTCTTTACTAATGCAATAACAAACGCAGAAAAAACACCAAATAATATAACAGACCCAGCTAATTTAAACATATTACCTCCGACTCCTAATACAAACCCTTCGGTTCGATGTTCAATAGCAGCTGAAATGACAGCATTGCCAAAACCGGTAACTGGAACTGCTGAACCAGCTCCTCCAAATTGAGCAATTCGGTCATAAACCCCAAAACCGGTAAGAAGCATAGCAATAAAAATTAATGTACCCACAGTTGGATTTCCAGCCGTTTGGTCTGTAAAATCAAAATAATAAATAAAGAAGTCTTGAATAACCTGGCCAATAAGACAAATCAGACCACCTGTTATAAAGGCCTTTATACAATTTTTAAAAACGGGTCTGTCGATTTCTCGATTTTTTTGCAATTTTTGATATTCTTGTTGCACCGGGGTTAGTTGTTTCTTTTGATTATTTGACATAGCTTGCCCCTTTCTCTTTAAGTTTTCTCTTTCATTAGATTTTTAATTTTATTTAAATCTTTTTTTAAGCTCTTCTTATCTGTGTTGCCTTTTTGAAGTTTCTGTTCTAATTGTTCCAATTCCCACATCATTTTTTTATCTGACGAAACAATTATTTCATGGTTTGGGTACATTTTTTCCAAGTCGGATTTTATTGACTTCTCAATTTTCTTTAATCGAAAGCGATCAAAATTATCAACTTTTATTGCTGCAAAAAGCTCTTTTTCTGTATTCACAGCCTTTACATCTGAAATTTCTTCTTTGGCAATAATTTTTTCTTTAGCCCTATTGGCAACTGATTGATCGATGGGTTTAGTCGTATGTACCAGTGAAACACCTAAATCATTGTTATCCTCATCTAACTGATTTTGGTTATCGTTACATCCTGTTCCAAACCCGATCACGGCTAAAATGGAAAGAAAAATTTTTATTTTGGTTATTTTGTCTTTCATGAAACCATCTCCGTTTTTC
>NZ_JARGEJ010000950.1:0-286 GCF_029211245.1 Robertmurraya sp. DFI.2.37
TGATATTGTAAGCCGCCCTGTCCATGTACATACCCGTCATAGTCACCATGTCGGAGGGCGACCAGCCCAGTTCTTCCAGTTGCCTGTCAAACTCCTCGTCCGATGCGAGGTAAGCCGTTTCGGGGCTTCGCATCAGGGCTTCATATTCCAGTCGGTCTTTCTGCGCCCGGTATTCGTTCATGTCGAAAGTCTGCGTTTCCATAAGCTGGTTGCACCCTTTCACCACTGGCGACAGCACCGTGTTGATAGTACCCAACACGAATGTTGGAAAGAACATGATACACAG
>NZ_JARGEJ010000951.1:0-286 GCF_029211245.1 Robertmurraya sp. DFI.2.37
CAGCAACTACACCTGATATTTTTCCATCTTTCCATTTCTTATATATCTTATGAAAATCTTTTGGTAATGGCTTCGGTGGACGCCCAAAACGTACACCTTTGGCTTTGGCAACAGCAATTCCTTCTGCCTGACGCTGTTTTATGTTACTTCTTTCATTTTCAGCTACAAAAGACAATACCTGTAAAACAATATCACTCAGAAATGTCCCCATAAGATCTTTGCCTCTTCTTGTATCCAATAACGGCATATCCAAAACAATAATATCAACTTTCTTTTCTTTTGTAAG
>NZ_JARGEJ010000952.1:0-278 GCF_029211245.1 Robertmurraya sp. DFI.2.37
ATCATAAGCAAAACTATTCAGGATTTCTATTTGCCAATTTTGGAGGGTTCGAATCGCCTTTTTAAACTCTGGAATATTCGCCTTTTCTACACGCCGATAAAACTCCTTTAGGGATTCCTTTGTCTCGGAGATAAGACTTACTCCATTTTCTTTCGCCTTTTTAAACCATTGAGAAAACCATTCCTTAAGATGATAAGCCTTCCGTAATTCATTCGAAAAACCTAAGTAACGCTCTAAGTACCATCGATCGTCTTCCGTTAACTTCTCTGAGTTCCTAT
>NZ_JARGEJ010000953.1:0-275 GCF_029211245.1 Robertmurraya sp. DFI.2.37
TCCTGGCTATTTATTTTCGGTTGGCGAACCAAAAATATTTTAGCACCATGAGGAAGTTTTTTTAATACCACGCTGTAAGCTTTTTGGAACCCTAGGCATAGCCCAGGGTTTTCTTTTCTATAATAAAGAGAAAGGTGAATTTGAGAGGACTCAAATTCACCTTTCTCTATTTTTTCGTGTTAATTCTTCTATTATCTTAGTTAATGGCAGTGAATTTTCTTAAATTCACTGCCATTAACGCGAGCCCCATTTCGTTTTCTACCTTCGATTTTCCT
>NZ_JARGEJ010000954.1:0-273 GCF_029211245.1 Robertmurraya sp. DFI.2.37
AATCCAATAGTCCGGTGGCGATAGCGAGAAGGTCACACCCGTTCCCATACCGAACACGGAAGTTAAGCTTCTCAGCGCCGATGGTAGTTAGGGGCTGTCCCCTTGTGAGAGTAGGACGCTGCCGGGCGAAGTAAAAAGAGTATCCGCTAAACTGGCACCTATGTCAAGGACACAATAAAAAAAGAGATTAAGCAACTAGAAGATGATTCCTATATTGAATAGGGGTCATCTTTTTTAAGTCCCACTGATATCGATAGTTGTTATAGTAAACCA
>NZ_JARGEJ010000955.1:0-270 GCF_029211245.1 Robertmurraya sp. DFI.2.37
TTACTGCTGCCTTAAAGAAAGTGTATGGGGCTCCAAGTCTTAAGGCTTGTCATAGTGCGTTTGAATCCTTTGAGAAGCAGTGGTCTACGTATCCTGGAGCTATAGACGTATGGAAACGAAACTTTTCGCATGTGGAGCAACTATTTGATTATGGTAGTCACATACGAAAAATCATGTACACCACGAATGCCGTAGAAAGTATCCACTCTAGCTTTCGAAAAGTCACGAAAAAAGGAGCATTCCCCCACGAGAACGCTCTATTAAAACTGT
>NZ_JARGEJ010000956.1:0-267 GCF_029211245.1 Robertmurraya sp. DFI.2.37
TAGTTGAAAATGTTATTTTACTCATGTTGTCCCCTAGTTCCTATTTAGTAAGTTTAAGTATATAAAAAAATACCTATAGATAAAACACTCTTTTTCAAGTGTCCTAACTATAGGTACCATAATATTCTATTGGATACTCTTTTTTACTTTGCCCGGCAACGTCCTACTCTCACAAGGGCTCGTCCCCTCACTACCATCGGCGCCGAAGCTTCACTTCCGTGTTCGGTGTCGGCTGTCTAGCACCTTCGGATCTCTTCGTCAGCTTCG
>NZ_JARGEJ010000957.1:0-257 GCF_029211245.1 Robertmurraya sp. DFI.2.37
CAAACGGCGAATGATAAGCTTCGCATCTTTTCGTCAACTTCCCTCGTTCCGCTCCTCATGTATCAAATACACTCCGGTGCTCACTCAGTTGTTTCCTCAATCTGCTTGCTTCTAATTCACCTTCATTGCATTTTGAGAGATTGCACTCTCAAAACTAAACAAATCATACGGCTATTTTGACTTGGCAAAATAGCTTCATCAACTTTTCGATTTATGAGACATCTAAGTCTCCATATTCCTTAGAAAGGAGGTGATCC
>NZ_JARGEJ010000958.1:0-257 GCF_029211245.1 Robertmurraya sp. DFI.2.37
CTGATACTAATCGTTCGAGGACTTAACCAAATAAAAGTGGAAAAAATCCGCTTGATATGATTCTCTGTAATTTCTCTTCTTCATCCATTATCTAGTTTTGAAGGTACAAAGCTTTTTGCGTAAGCAAATCAGTTTCATCACCTTTAATCCAATAGTCCGGTGGCGATAGCGAGAAGGTCACACCCGTTCCCATACCGAACACGGAAGTTAAGCTTCTCAGCGCCGATGGTAGTTAGGGGCTGTCCCCTTGTGAGAGT
>NZ_JARGEJ010000959.1:0-256 GCF_029211245.1 Robertmurraya sp. DFI.2.37
CTGATACTAATCGTTCGAGGACTTAACCAAATAAAAGTGGAAAAAATCCGCTTGATATGATTCTCTGTAATTTCTCTTCTTCATCCATTATCTAGTTTTGAAGGTACAAAGCTTTTTGCGTAAGCAATCAGTTTCATCACCTTTAACCCAATAGTCCGGTGGCGATAGCGAGAAGGTCACACCCGTTCCCATACCGAACACGGAAGTTAAGCTTCTCAGCGCCGATGGTAGTTAGGGGCTGTCCCCTTGTGAGAGT
>NZ_JARGEJ010000096.1:0-8954 GCF_029211245.1 Robertmurraya sp. DFI.2.37
TCTCTTTTCAATTTCCCCACCGAAATCACTCCTTTAGCTTTATACTTATGATTCTATCAAATAAAAAACTGTGTGAGTAAGGAATCGTACGCATTCCTCACTTACACAGTTAATATTACACTCCCGTATTTTACAGATAACACTACTGAACTGATAGGTGATCCATCGAAGTCATGGTTACTTCAAGTTAAAGAAAACAAATTGGTAAAACAAAAAATTAATGCTTAATTGTAAATAATCTTTAGCTACTTGAACTACCTATTTTTTCCCTATTTTACATTTCTCATTATTCAATTATCGGGCACAATTCTTTAATAATTGCGTCTTTTTGTAATTGAACTTTAAGTTAAAAAATGTAAATAACGGAAATTTCATTGTGATATTATATAAGTTAATTAGGAAGCCCCCTCTGTTAGGATAGATGTCGCACGGTACTTTAGTGTTATAGTTTAAGTAAATAACACGGAGGTCGATCGATATGAAAGAAAAAAATGGATTACGATACTCGAAGGAACAAAAAGAAGCAATTGTTAAACGAATGATGCCACCACATAACGAATCAGTGGCTACTATCGCAAGGGAAGAAGGCATCACAGAACCAACGTTGTACAAGTGGCGCAAGGCTGCACGAGAAGCCGGTGTGGCAACGCCTGGAAACGGACAAACCAGTGATAAATGGAGCAGTCAAGATAAGTTTTTAATCGTCATGGAGACCTTTGCGATGAATGAAACGGAACTGGCTGAATACTGTCGTAAAAAGGGATTGTACCGTGAACAGATTGAGTCGTGGAGAGCGGCTTGTCTCCAAGCAAATGGACAAGTATTTGACCAATCAAAGGAGTTAAATGGTGCGTTGAAGGAAGAAAAGAAACGTGCAAAGCAGTTAGAAAAAGACCTACAAAAGAAAGAAAAAGCATTAGCGGAAGCTGCGGCGTTATTACTTTTGCGAAAAAAGGCCCAAGCGATTTGGGGGGACGACGAGGAAGAATGATTAGCCCATCAAATCGCGCATTAGCTGTAGAACTCATCCAAGAAGCCAATCAAAACGGTGCGCGGTTAGCGAAGGCTTGTGAGGAACTTTATATTAGTGTACGAACCTACGAGCGCTGGGTGGCAGAGGGTGAGATCAAGGTCGACCAGCGTCCCTTTGCGAAAAGACCTGTGCCAAAAAATAAGTTGTCTGAGGAAGAAAAAAAGGAAATACTCGAGGTTGTCACACAAGAAGAATATGCCGATTTACCTCCGACACAAATTGTTCCCAAGCTCGCGGATAAGGGAACATATATTGCGTCAGAATCTACGTTTTACCGCGTTTTGCGTGAAGGCAAGATGCAACACCATCGCGGCCGTAGTCAAAAGCCAACACGAAGAATCCCTGAGAGTCATCTGGCCACATCACCCAATCAGGTGTGGACATGGGATATTACGTGGCTTCGTGGACCTGTGAAAGGCTTGTATTATCGCCTTTATTTAATACTTGATCTATTTAGTAGAAAAGCAGTAGGTTGGGAAGTATGGGAAAAGGAAGATTCTACACACGCTGAATCACTTGTAAAAAAAGCCGTCATGAATGAGAAAATTCAAGGGGCACCACTTGTGTTGCATTCAGACAATGGTAGTCCGATGAAAGCTGAGACATTTTTGAGTTTACTTGAGAAATTAGGGATCCAAAGTTCCTTTTCAAGGCCGCGTGTAAGTAATGATAATCCTTATTCAGAAGCCATGTTTCGGACACTTAAATACCGCCCTGATTATCCACATAAGGGTTTTGCCTCACTTGAAGAAGCTAGACAATGGGCACATCAATTTGTCCATTGGTATAATCATATTCACCTGCATAGTGGACTAAATTATGTCACGCCAGCGCAGTGTCATGCCGGAGAACACGTAACCATATTGACAAAGAGAAAAAGAGTCTACGAAGTAGCGAAAGCAAAGCATCCAGAACGTTGGGCGAGAGGCTCAAGAAATTGGGCACCGATTGAAAAAGTAGCCCTCAATCCAATGGGTGATGAGGGGGAAAAGGAAATTTGAGGTGTTCATAATACATCTATTCCCTGGTGGTTTGAATTGAAAGAATGCTTTTTCTTTCAATTCAAACCACCAGGACAGCAAGCGTAGTGCGCTAGATATGACGAACTTAGAGTCACATAAAAATAAGATACTAAAGTAATCAAATGCGACAACTATATTGACAACCACCGGAAGCTAAATTAAGAGGTGTTAAGTAATGTTATTAAAATTAGAAACTGAACGTCTATATTTACAACCTTTCAACAAAGAAGACTCATTTAGAGTTCAAAAATTAGCAAATAATGAAGAGGTGGCGAGTATTCTAGGTCTTCCTCACCCTTATCTATTGGAATATGCTGAAGCTTGGATCGATACCCAACCAGAATTACTAAAAGAAGGTGTTGAGTACCCTTTAGCAATAGTATCAAAGAATACCAATGAACTAATAGGTACAATAACAATTAGAGTTGATAAAAACAATAGTAAAGGTGAACTTGGCTATTGGATTGGCAGAGATTTTTGGGGAAACGGTTTTGCAACTGAAGCTGTAAAACGGATGATAAATTTTGGATTTAACGAACTCAAATTAAACAAAATTTGGGCATCTGCTATTTCTAGAAACAAAGCTTCAATAATGGTTTTAGAGAAAGCTGGGTTAAAGAAAGAGGGAACACTTAGACAAAATAGACTTCTTTTAAATAATTTTGAAGATGTTGATGTATATGGACTTTTGAAAGTCGAATTTAAATAAGTAAGAACCATGTAAATAAATTTTTCAACAATACCAGTTAATAGAAGCTTCTTTGTTATTCGAAAAGGGCGCTTTCGTTGAAGATCGATGAGCTGTTTGTGCAGTTCTGTTATATTAAATAAACGGGTATTCTAATGTTAGATAAAGGGTGAGGCTTTGTGGCAAAAGGGTTACTTCATCATATTGAAATAAATGTATCTAATTTAAAAAAATCGATTGATTTTTGGAGTTGGTTTCTTGAAGAATTAGGATACAGTCCTTTTCAAGGATGGAAAAGTGGACAAAGTTGGAAAATAGGAAATACTTACATAGTTTTTGTACAAACAGAAGAACGGTTTCTGGACGTTCCATATCTTAGATGCAGAGTAGGTATAAATCATTTAGCATTTCACGCAGGTTCACGCCAACACGTCGATGATATGACTATGAAATTAAAAGATAAAGGAATTAATATTCTTTATACAGACCAGCATCCATTTGCTGAGGGAAATGATCATTATGCTGTTTACTTTGAAGACCCGGATAGAATAAAAGTCGAGCTTGTAGCACCTTAACTATTTAATAATAAGGTGCATTTCTGGAGTAACGAAAAAAGTCCAATTTCCCAATTTAATACTGAGAAATTGGACTTTTAATATTGTAATTTCCTTAACGTTTTAACAGAGTTTTCCTGACGCTACCCCTAATAGAATAAGGGTGGACCACCACTATCCTGGCTCCCCTCTATACCACTAGGAAGGCTTATATTTGTAGAGGTTTCAAGAAGTTCTCTGGATTTTTAGACGCTCATGCATATTTAACTTGAATGTCCCGTATGGATTCACATGTGCATAGATAAGTGGTGTTAAGGCTCTAAAGTCCTCCGGTATCAGCTTTTGTAGTAAAGATTTGTTTTGTTCCAGTAGCACTTCTTGAATCATCAATGTATTGATTAATACCAAACAGTTTTGTAGAAGGTGAAGAGCTAGTACAGCAATCTCTTGGTCCTCCATACGATTCGTTTGAATTTCTCCTCCTTTTCCATAAAAAATGAAGCTATTAGCAGAGTTCCAGTTTTCAACCACATTTAATCCCTCATGAATCTCTCTTCTTATTTCTTCCGATGATAAATATTCACACAGAAAAATGGTTTTGAGTGCTTTCCCCAGTTCAGCAAGTGCTCGATATGTTGGGTGCCCACTATTACGAGTAAACCGTTTGAGAACTGCCTCCGTTTCAGCCGTACCTAACCGTAAAGCTGTCGCATACTTAATCATTTGATCATATTGCTGTTCAATTATGCTCCAATTGATTGGTAGAGTTAACACAGGCTGTAAATTTGGATATAATTCTTGCATTCCTACATCTGGACGGTATAGTTTTTGTGAATGAATCGCTTTAAATCGGGGCATGAGTTGAAAACCTAGTAAATGACAAAAGGCGAAGGCCACTTCACTTTGTCCATGTGTATCCACATAGTTCTTTTCAATTTCCATATTTGTACAATGACGAAGTAATCCTTCAATCATAGATGCTACTTCTGAAGAAGAACAAGATTTGAGTTGGGAATAAATGCATGTAGAATTCTTTTCTACATGCCAATAAATCATAACTCCACGCCCCCTGTATCGAATGTGCCACTCCGTCAATAAGTTCTGATCCCAAGCTCCAAACTTTTTGCTATCAGATGCACATGCCGTTGTTCCCTCTCCCCATATTTCAGTTACACGAGTAGCCAAAATAGCATCAGTTACCTTTGATATAGCATTCCGTAAATTTTCTTTATGGATAAACTTACTTACGTCGAACATACAGTAAATCTTTATAACTTTCTCCATGTTCACCTGCAGCGATCCGTTTTAAACCAGTATTTGTTCCCAACCCATATAGACAGAGGATGAGTCTTCGTTGAAGTGTTTCCTTATCAAGAATTTCTCTATTTCCCAACGTTTGAAACATATCTGTCAGGTGGACTCGTAAATCAGCTTCTTTTAAAATATCTAACAGATTCGTCATTGGCCAACGCTTCATGACCTCTGCTTTTACAAGATTGAGGTTAACGGGTTCAGCTTGTGCTTGTAAAGATGATACAGAAATCCAACCATTTCCCTTATTTAAAATACGTACTTTAGAATCGTTCTTTACGCTTTTATCTAACTTCTCTAAAGCTGTATTCATGTTCGTTTTTAGTTCTTGAATAAGTGTTTGTGCCTCAAGGGGTTTCCGAAGCGCATCGTAATGTTTTTCTCTATTTTGTTCAAAGTCCTTTGGTAAATCTTCCTCCGGATTCCTATACCGATCGGCCCCTACACCCCATACTTCCTTGCAACGCAACCGATCTCGTAAGGCCTGAAGAACACAAATTTCATAATTCACTCGGTTCACACGATTTGTTTCTTTATCAATCACGGTATCAATCCAGCCGGGCTTTACAATTCCTTCTATTGGTATGTAATCTGTTTCGTTGTATGTATACTGATTGGTGAGCTTATATTGTTTAAGTAATTCGATGGCTTCTATAACAGGACGGTGTACATCATTATTGGAGCGAAACTCTAGGACATCCAATAAAGCTGGAACCATCCTTCGATAGTGAGTACCATAGGATGATCTCATCACGGTATATACCTTTTGTTTATAGGTTGGACCAGTATACTTCATTTCTTTAATAATATCTTTTAAAGTATCTTCCCCGACAACATGAAATAAAACATCACGTACAATCCCATCCGGTTGTTCCACTGCCTTTTCAGCCATACGAAATAAGAGGTTTGTCTTGCCACTTACCTTACGGAAATCGCGTAAAAACTCTTTTTCGACTTTTCGTTCTGCACGAGCTCCAATACGATTAACAATCTGAATAATAAGTTCCACTAAATTATCCGTTATTTCTCTTCCTCTACACCAGAAGAAAGCTGCTAATAACGTGTATCGGATAGAATCGGGATGCCTGCGTAATTCTCGAATATCTTCAGAGACGGCACGTTGTCTATATGATCGGATCATTTTAGGTGGTATCCCATTAAACAAGTCATAAGGAAGTTGTATATTCCTTACGGTTCGTAGCTTTGCGATTTCTTGTAATAAACTATCTAATCCGATTCTTCCAGGATCAGATACAAGTTCTCGAAAACTAAGAATGGTTTCATTCTCTTCTAATAGTTCTGTATGGGAGCAGGTGCGTATAAAGGCATCTAATTGGGTTTTGGAATGTTCTGAAAGCTGCATGAAAATGGTGTGAAATATGTTCTTCATATTGACGAATAGCTGATTTAATATTTCGTTCTAGTTGGTAATGAGTCGGAGGAATAAGCTGTTGTTGTCTGAGGTGGTGAAGGACATGTTCTCGAACCCGGTCCATTTGCATTTCTTGAGGTAAAATGTTCGTTTGTAGCCATAACTTTATTTGTCCCATATCTTCAGATGTACTCTCTCGAAACCCCATAAATTCCCGGATTTGAGCACGGTGATATTTTATAGAGCGTCCATTCCAATCATATTCTTGAAAGGAATCTGCAGGTACTCCTACTTGCTTTGCAACGTATTCAATAATATCTTGATTTATTTCCTGCCTTCCTTTTAGAAAACGACCCTGGTATTGAAAAAATTTTAGGGAAACAGCAAATCCAAGTCGTGTACTTCCATATTTATTTCCAATTAAACGTATCTCTTATGGAATAACTGTAAAATGTTCAATGAGTTCCTCTAACTCCCAAGTTTGCTTCATATTATTGAGCCTCCCCTTATGGTACTTTCAATAAAATTTTATAGAATTTTGGCATATAAAAAAAGCTAACTTTATCATCTTTAATTATTACTTTGCCCCTGGTTACAGCAACGCTGGTACTGGGCCTAAAAACCAAGTATTCTTATTTTATAAACAAGGACATAAATGCATTCTTTTTTTCATACTGTATTTTTGAGGTGGAAAAATGACAAGAGTAGCTTACCGAAATGCAGACGTCGATTTAATGGCAAGGATGATGAGAGCAGAAGCTGAAGGCGAAGGACCACAAGGAATGCTATATGTTGGAAATGTCATTGTTAACCGTGTTGTAGCAGATTGTGCTGACTTTAAGGAATTAAGAACAATTAGAGATGTCATTTTTCACGTACAAGGAGGAAATTACTCTTTTGAAGCTGTTCAAAAAGGTAATGTATTTTATCAAAGAGCAAGAGAATCTGAAAGAAGATTAGCAAGAAAGAATTTGGAATATTGGAGAGATCACCCAGCGAAATATGCTCTTTGGTACTTTAATCCATATGGTCCGTGTCCTCCAACATGGTATGACCAACCTTTTACTGGTCAATTTAAACAACATTGTTTTTATGAACCAGCGCCTGGAACATGTGAAAGCGTTTATAGTCCTCGTTGAGGAAAAGATTCGAATATTTATAAAAACTAAAATAAACTTTTTAGTAACCGTATTTACCTAAGAAAGATTGTAAAATACTAACTTAACTAAAAGGTACATTAATTGAGTAAGCAGCAAAAAAGGATCTTCTTACTGGAAGATCCTCAGAGGGTTTGTCAAACCGCTGGGAGGTGCGAACCACTTCGGTTTTATGCCAATGGTTTCTTCAATGAGAGCATTCGTCTTTTCTAACTCTTGTATGGTATCACTTTTAGATCGCTTCTTAAGATCTGGATGACTATAAGCATGATTTCCAATTTCATGGCCTTCCCGATAGATCATCTTAGCTAGGTCAGGATTCTTTTTAACCCAGCTACCATCGAAAAAAAATGTCGCCTTGACCTTGGATTCCTTTAGTGTGGTAAGGATCGTTGGAATGTACTCATTACCCCAAGCAACATTTATTAATAACGCCACCATAGGCTTTTCTGGATTTCCTTTATAAATCGGGATGGGTGCTAGATTTTCTAAATGGACATTTGGAGGTTTTTCCTTATAAACAACTTTGTTTTTGTGAAAATTACCATCTGATTTCATTTTTTTATAACTAGATTCAATATCTACATCCAATCCATTGTATCCAGGAATTGCCTTCCACACTCTATCGACTTTTGCATCAATCGGTTCAATTTTATGTTCCTCTCTATACACTTTAATTTCTTTGTAAAGTTCATCATTTTTCTCCTTTAAGGCTGCTGTACCAGAGCCAATAGTATTAAATGGTCCAATAAGATCCGTAATTGTTAAAATGAAAGTACTTAAAAACACTATTAGTATTAGCGAATTTTTTTCCTCATAAAACTCCTCCGCAATATAAACTAATAATTTTAAAATACCCATCAACAATAGACTTATGTAATTAAAAAAAAACAATCATAACACTAATCTTATAGGCTTATTATTCCCATCCCATTAACTACAGCGTAGGAAAAATCGGCTTTCTTCATGTCGATATTGCTTAGCGTATGTTTCCACGTTTGTTGTTGGGACTCTCAATAAAAAATTATTTTCCTTTAATTAAGGATGTTATTAAACCCACAGAGGTAATAGCTATACATGAATAAATGAAGGTATCTAATTTTAATAAAGCCAGACATGCCAACACAATAATTCCATCTATCAGTATGATTACAAGTGCAATATTTAACGAAAAAGTTTCAGAAATAATTTCAGCTAGTAAGTCAGTTCCTCCAGTGCTTGTCTTATATCGCAGCATTAGACCAACACCAACTCCAATTATTGCACCTCCAATTAGTGCGCTTGCAAGTTGGGGAATAAAAAATTGAGAACGAAGAGGAACAAGTAAATCAATAAATAAGGACGAAACCAATAAGCCTTGCAAACTACTAAAAAAATACTCTTTTTTATTTATTGAGGAAAATATACAAATAGGGATACTTAACCCCACCATTATAATACCAGTTGGAAATTTAAAAAAATAATGAAGTAATAGTGCGATCCCAAGGATTCCACCATCTATTAAATGATGAGGAACTAGAAACCCATTCACACCAACTCCTAATAACAGACTTCCAATAAGAGTAGCTATTAATTTCTGAAAAATAACAATCACCTTGTCTCATTTTTAATCTAATAATATGTCGGGGTTTTAAGGTTAAGAATAAGAATGCAGAGGAAAAATTAAATATATTAGGGAATACTTCATTTATTAGGGGAGTGTAATATTAACTGTGTAAGTGAGGAATGCGTACGATTCCTTACTCACACAGTTTTTTATTTGATAGAATCATAAGTATAAAGCTAAAGGAGTGATTTCGGTGGGGAAATTGAAAAGA
>NZ_JARGEJ010000960.1:0-255 GCF_029211245.1 Robertmurraya sp. DFI.2.37
TTTTTAATAACTCTACTTGCCCCTCCAGTAGCTTAATTCTAGCTTCTTGCCTTTCAATCACTTCAGAAGAGGTAAGTTCCCGTTTTAATGGTCTACCAGAACTTGATTTTCTTGAATCTGTAAGTCCCATTAACCCTTCCTTTTCATAGGCTTTCTTCCACCTGTAGGCAGACTGTTCAATTCGTTTCATTCCTATAACGTCCACATCAAAGCCGTTTTCAATGAAGATCTGCCGAGGGAGTTTGCCCCCCAAAT
>NZ_JARGEJ010000961.1:0-255 GCF_029211245.1 Robertmurraya sp. DFI.2.37
TGAGGAAATACGGAATAGTCTGTCCTCATAGAAAGGCAAATCCTTATAAAAAAATCGCTAAAGCAACAAAGGAGCATCAAGTCGTAGCCAATAAGTTAAACAGAGAGTTTAAGCAGGGTATACCAGGTAAAGTTTTATTAACGGATATTACATATTTGCCATATAACGGAAATAGTATGGCTTATTTGTCAACCGTAAAAGATGCTTCCACTAACGAAATCCTAGCTTATCATGTTTCTGACCGTATTACTTTAG
>NZ_JARGEJ010000962.1:0-255 GCF_029211245.1 Robertmurraya sp. DFI.2.37
GTCCTCCCAGCTTCCGACGGGATTTCACGTGTCCCGCCGTACTCAGGATCCACTCAAGAGGGAACGAAGTTTCAACTACAGGGTTGTTACCTTCTCTGACCAGCCTTTCCAGACTTGTTCGTTTACTTCGTTCCTTTGTAACTCCGTATAGAGTGTCCTACAACCCCAAGAGGCAAGCCTCTTGGTTTGGGCTAATCCCGTTTCGCTCGCCGCTACTCAGGGAATCGCGTTTGCTTTCTCTTCCTCCGGGTACTT
>NZ_JARGEJ010000963.1:0-255 GCF_029211245.1 Robertmurraya sp. DFI.2.37
CCGCTACCCACACCTCATCCCCGCACTTTTCAACGTGCGTGGGTTCGGTCCTCCATTCAGTGTTACCTGAACTTCAACCTGGACATGGGTAGATCACCTGGTTTCGGGTCTACGACTACATACTCAAAACGCCCTATTCAGACTCGCTTTCGCTGCGGCTCCGTCTTTTCAACTTAACCTTGCATGCAATCGTAACTCGCCGGTTCATTCTACAAAAGGCACGCTATCACCCAGCATTTTTCCAAAGGAAAATAT
>NZ_JARGEJ010000964.1:0-255 GCF_029211245.1 Robertmurraya sp. DFI.2.37
CGTTCTCGTGGGGGAATGCTCCTTTTTTCGTGACTTTTCGAAAGCTAGAGTGGATACTTTCTACGGCATTCGTGGTGTACATGATTTTTCGTATGTGACTACCATAATCAAAAAGTTGCTCCACGTGTGAAAAGTTTCGTTTCCATACGTCTATAGCTCCAGGATACGTAGACCACTGCTTCTCAAAGGATTCAAACGCACTATGACAAGCCTTAAGACTTGGAGCCCCATACACTTTCTTTAAGGCAGCAGTAA
>NZ_JARGEJ010000965.1:0-255 GCF_029211245.1 Robertmurraya sp. DFI.2.37
TCTCCATAATACATCTCTTGCTTGAGGACCCCAAAGAAATTTTCCATTGCCGCATTATCCGCACATGTTGCTTTTCGAGACATGCTTTGAAAAATATTATTTTTCTTTAATGTTTTTACCCAAGTCTGATGTTGATAATGCCAACCTTGATCCGAATGAATGGTGGTGCGATATTCTGCTTCATTTGTAATGGTTCCTAATGCTTCAATTAATGGCTCTAGAACGAAGTCTAATGTTGGTCTGTTAGATAGACCA
>NZ_JARGEJ010000966.1:0-255 GCF_029211245.1 Robertmurraya sp. DFI.2.37
AGGTGATTCAACAGTATCCAGCATTAATGGATATTGTGATGACTAAGTGCATGACGGAGAAACTATACAATGCGAATGATTTTCGGGATATCGCTCATCACCTTGATACATTGCGTGACGAACCAGTCATAGAGGTACAATCCATTTATGCCCATTCAGCAAAACATTCTGATATTAAGGCCTCTACCCGTTCTTTAAATGCGTATACAAGCATTTTAGGAGGTAGAGCATGATAAATAAGACTGTGCATGAATT
>NZ_JARGEJ010000967.1:0-255 GCF_029211245.1 Robertmurraya sp. DFI.2.37
ATTCAGCAAAACATTCTGATATTAAGGCCTCTACCCGTTCTTTAAATGCGTATACAAGCATTTTAGGAGGTAGAGCATGATAAATAAGACTGTGCATGAATTACAAAACCAATTTCGTCAGTTACGTTTATCAGAGACTGCGGAGGAGCTGCCACAGCTTCTTCGCACAGCTGAAAAAACATCATGGACCTACTTGGAATTCTTAGAATCTATCACAAGATACGAATTAGCAAAACGTGAAGCGAAGAGCCTTGA
>NZ_JARGEJ010000968.1:0-255 GCF_029211245.1 Robertmurraya sp. DFI.2.37
ACCGATAGGTCTGGATATCTCTCCAAAAGCCAATCATGAATTTGAGCACTACTCAGGTGAGGATACTCTTCTAGCCATGCAAGTATCCAGTCTTTATAGGAATCTAGTTTTTTCTTCTTTCCCGAAGACTGTTCAGTGTAAGCTTTTGCCTCATCAAACGTCATTTCTAAATACTTATAGACAGTTGGTCTTGAGATCTTAAGCTCCTTAGCGATTTGTGTTACTTTAAATTTTCTTTTACTTAGTTCATGAATC
>NZ_JARGEJ010000969.1:0-255 GCF_029211245.1 Robertmurraya sp. DFI.2.37
TCTCCTCCAAAACCCCTACCTCCAGTAAAATAACGTCAATTCCTATTTTACTAAAGTAGTAGGTTGATTGAGCAAAAGTGTAAAATCTTATCAAGCAATAACTGTCAACTTTATTCTAGCGTTTACAAGTGTGACTGCTAGAATAAAGTGTACAGTTTTTGCTTGATAAGATGAAACGCTTATTTACCCAAATATACCAGCAAAAAATATCAACCTATCACTGTAAAATGATCATAGTTCATACTTGCAGTGGAG
>NZ_JARGEJ010000097.1:0-8614 GCF_029211245.1 Robertmurraya sp. DFI.2.37
GTTTGCATGTGAAAAATGTGGGGGTGAAATGTATCCTGAGTATTATAAAGGGGTACATGGCATAGAGTACAAATTATCGGATATTCTCTAACCATGAAAAGGACCGGGCTATGCCCGGTTTTTCTTAGAAAATTGATTAGCCCTTTTAGTTTGTTTTTCCACTTAGCGCGAGCATCCTTTCGTTGGCGATAAGTGAAGTGGAGATGTTATCACAAGCGGTTTCTTGTCTGGTAAAGCTCGTCCAAGAAACATTCGAATCTCAATTGACTTTGAAGGCTACCTTGTGCTAATGCCAATAAATAATACGTAGTGTTGACCGATATAGTATTACAAGTGAAAAATAACCAATTTTTATCAGTAAGGAGCTATATAGGAGGGATGATCTTAGTGAACAGAAAAGTAGAGCTATTTGCAGTAGATGGGATGACGGTTGAATATTCGCTTATGGGGGAAGGTGACCCCATTTTAATTTTTCATGGTGGACATTCAAACTGTTTTGAGGAATTTGGTTATCAAGCATTGATAGAAAATGGCATCAGCTCATAACGCCTTCAAGAGCTGGATATGGCAGAACATCAAAGGAAATCGGAGAAAGCTTGACGATAGCATGTAAATATTATCGGAAGTTAGTGGAACACCTTCAGTTTAAGCAGGTTCATGTTATCGCAATTTCTGCTGGCGGGCCTACTGGAATACGTTTTGCTTCATTATATCCGGAAAAAGTTAAAAGTCTTACTTTAGAAAGTGCAGTTTCTAGAGAATGGCTGACGCCTAAAGATATGGAATATAAGGCAGCTCATATTATTTTTCGACCTGGAGTAGAGGTGTTTACTTGGAAAATGTTGAGTAAATTTAGTTCTTTATTTCCGAAAGTCATGTTCAATATGATGGCTTCGCAGTTTAGCACCTTGAAAAAACAAGAGCTGAATGAAAGAGTCGGAGAAGAAGATGTAATTGAGTTTCAAAAAATGAATGGTCGCCAACGGTCTGGTCAAGGCTTTCTCATCGATATGAATCAATCTAAGGAGCTGACAGAGGAAGATTTAAAGAGCATTGCGAGCCCAACTTTGATCATGCATAGTAAAAACGATGGGTTTATTTCACAGGAGCACCCTCAATATGCACTAGAAAAGATTACAGATTCAGAGTTGTATTTTGTCGATTCTTGGGGCCATCTAATTTGGATTGGCAAATTCTCGCTGGAAAGGGATGAAAAGTTAATTACTTTTCTTCAGTCGAATCCGATAGGAAAAATGGAAAAAATATGAAACATATAAAATGATTTCCCGTCTAATAGATGAGGTGATCGTATGCTGTTCAGTCTAATGGGACTGACCTTCGTTATTCATTTAATTGACACCCTAGCCTACTCTGTTCGTTTAAATTCAGTGAAAAGTGGGAAATATGCATTATCCTTATCACTATTTAACATATTTGTATTGGTGTCAAGGACGGCAAATATGTTTCAAGCTCCTTTAATCGGACTACTTATCGGCATGAGTATCGCTAATCAAATGGATCCTATTAAAGAGATTAGGTTCGTTTTAGCGTCTGCAACAATGGGCACTTTAGTAGGTGTTGGTCTGATCCCAACTTTTCTAAAGCTGTTTTCAAAAGCAGTGGATAGACTTGAGGTTAAAGGTTCAGTTCCTTCAATTGTCGTTGAAGCACTAAGTGTTTCAAATATAAAGCGGATAGTAAAAAATACAACGAGACCGAAGAAAAGAATGATTAACAGCTTGCGATATCGAGAAATTCCCAAGCGATTTTTACTTTTAAATACTTTCATTACAGCGGTTTATACGATAGGAGTTATTTCAGCCTATTATGCAGCCTTCTTTGTAGGAGAAGACTATCGTTTGTCTGCCTCTGCCTCATCCGGAATGATTAACGGTATCGCTACGATTCTGCTTACTTTACTAGTAGATCCACAGGCAGCGATTATTACCGATCAGGCATTGAGGAAAAAGCGTCCCTATGGGGATGTCAAAGCGCTTGTCGTTTTATTAATTGCTACAAAGTTTCTGGGAACCATTTTAGGACAAGTATTAATTTATCCCGCTGCAATGATTATAGCTAGTTTTTACCATTGAGCGGTCGCCACCACAAGTTTGCTGAAAGGAAGGATTGAATTATGGATGGTACAAGTTTGATGATGATGGCTTTTGTATGGGGGAGCTTGTTAGTATTTTTCCTAGTTCCCTTTGAAGGAAAGCGAAGAACATATTCAGATGTTAAAGAGAGTTTTGTCACTTGCTTAAAACAGAGTTTTGTTGAGATTACATTTCAGAAGAAAGCACTTTTAGCGTTTTTTTTGATAGCGATTACCGTCTTTGTTACTTCGTGGTCACAAAGCCAAGATCAGTTGTACAATGATTTACATGGAATAAGCGCTCAAACCCAATCTATTAACTATACTTTGGGAACTATTTTGTACGCAGCGTGTATATATTTATTCATAATAGCTAGAAGGGCGCTAAAACATTTTAGAAGCACTGATTAACAAAGTTAGAGTGAAAACGATACTTCAATCGAACGTCTTAGGACAATGCAGAGAAATTTTATTAGGAGCGATTGATGTTGGTTTTTGGCTCATCTCGTATGGAACTTTGCTTTCATACGAAATAAGCCAAAAATCGTTTTTATCATAGCCTTGGTAGAAAAAGTTAACTATACTTGCTTGCAAACGGGATTAAATGCAGTGTCATTAAGGCAATGAGCCCAATGTGGGGCCCTAACCCTCATAAAAAATAACGTGGATGGCATGGAAAGATTGGTGGAGGAATAAAGCTTTTAATGATGGAAAATGCGGTAAGTCGCCTTAAAGCATGTTGGAAATGAGCTGTAGTGAATCGTTTTATTTTCCCTCTAAAGTAATAATAGTATTAGTATAAAATTTTGTATGGCGAAACAAACTAAAATCAAAAACAATAAAAGGAGTTCGCCATGTCAGATAAGACGAGTATTTCCGAACCATTAACATCAGTGGAAATGGGTAAACTTTGGGCAACATATATGGGAAACAATATGGCGCAATACATATTAGCTTATTATATTCAACATGTAGAAGATCAGGATATAAAAAATCTATTGCAAGAAGCGTTAGGTTTAAGTGAGGATTTTGTAAAAACGATTACAGAGATTTTCACTCGGGATCATATACCAATACCAAATGGCTTTTCCGAGGAAGATGTGAATTTAAATGCTCCTCGTTTGTTTCAAGATGAATTTTATGTGCATTATTTAAAGTACACCTCGAAAGCGGGAATGAGTATTTATAATGTGGCAATCCCTCTTGTTTATAGAAAAGATGTTCAGGAATTCTTTAGGCATTGCATGGATTGTACCCTTGATTTAATAGAAAAGATAAAAACGATTTCCCTTGACAAGGGGTTTATTAAGAAGCCTCCGCTCATCCCGACGCCTGAGAAGGTTGAGTTTGTTCATGAGGACTTTTTAAATGGATACTTTGGGCATGTGAGACCGATGCATGCCTTGGAAATTACCCAACTTTATGATTTAATTGAAAGCAATGTAGCCAGTAAAGCACTAATCAGTGCGTTTTCTCAAGTAACAAAGGATGAAGAAATTCGCACTTTATTTGGAAGAGGAGAAAGGGTCACTACGCGAAATCTTGAAAATTACATGAAAAAATTGCATGAAGAAAATTTGCCTTCCTTACCATTTTAAATGATTTAGTAACATCTTCCACTTTTTCTCCTTTTTCAGATAAAATTATGCTGTACCATAAAATTGATATGTTTACGATAAAAATTAGAGCTTTTGGTAATGCTGTTGCTGTTAATGGAAGAAGAGATATTAGTGCGATGTATACAAAGGCCTTATTGAGAAATGCAGCCTTTTTACAGGATGCAACGAAATTAATGATTGAAAAGGGCTGGTTTGAGAAGCCGCCAAGTTTGGAAGAGAAGGATAGCTCTAGTGCATGATGTTATAATCCATGGCAATGTAGAAAGCTGAAAACAGCATGCCTTTCCCTTTTCTAAAAATAGGGAAAAGCATGCTGTTTTTTCAAAGGATTAGTAAGGCAGCTCTTCCAGTTTAATTGGGGTTACAGTTTTATTTTCCCAATCCTTTCTAATTATGGCATAGCATAAGGAATCTGAAACACTTCCATCACTGTTTTCCCAGGCATCACGTAAATATCCTTCCTTTACAAACCCGCACTTATATAGAGTTTTCCGCATAGCCAAATTATCGCTACGGGTATACGCTTCTATTCGAATCTTTCTATGTTGTAAATGGAAAATATAGTTCATCATCCAATGAATCGCTTTCGTTGCATATCCTTTACATCTATCCTTCTGTCCAATACGAATATCAAACGAAAGAATCGTATCATGGATGTCGTGAATAATGATGAGACCCGCTATCCTCCTGTTTTTTTCAATCCAAAAGGTTTCCCTGCCTGCTGAGTACCAGCCTTCAAGATATCTTGTATGAATATCTTGAATAGAAGGTCTGGGGGTTGGATGAAATGTCCAATGATTTTTTGTCATGAAGTTGACTAATTCATCTTACTCATTGTTAAATATTCTAAAGGTAAGTACATCCATTTTTATCAATCGCTCCTTTAAAATGATATAGTTTAGTAAATCTTAATATTCGAATATTCAGTAAAGTTATTATTAAATTATTATAGCATTTCGATCAGGTAATCGATTTCTAGATGGATGTCCATGGAGATATATTTTAAAAAAATTACAGACCAATTATATGAAAAAGGAGACTTGAAAAATATTGAATAATACAGAAGAGTACGATGACCCGATTCTATATGATAAGGAAAATGAATCTTATTTACCGGAGCTTCCATTTTTATTGAAATGGGCTTCTAAATCAACGGGTCCAATTATTGATTTGGCTTGTGGGACAGGAAGAATCACGCTTCCATTAGCGAAAAATGGTTATGAGCTAGTTGGAGTTGATATACATAAAGGAATGTTGGATGAAGCAAAAAGAAAATCTGCAAATCTTCGTTTACCTTTAAAATGGGTAGAGCAAGACTGTACAAAATTAGACCTAGGTTTAACGAGTACATTCATCTATTCTGTTGGGAATTCATTTCAACATTTCCTCACGAATGAGGAGCAAAATCATCTCCTTTCCTCCATAAATAAGCATCTAAAACATAAGGGCATTTTTATTTTTGGGACAAGGTTTCCAAGTGCCGAAGAATTGCTGCAGCCAAATACGGAAGCATATTGGCGAAGCTATATAGATGAGGAGACTTCCTATAAAGTTGATATGTACACAATCAGTAGCTATGATTCTCTCAATCAAGTTCAACATTATACGACCATTCGAAAATACTACGGTACAGATGGAAACATAATCGATGAAAAAAGAACGAATATTAGCTTAAGATATGTTTTTCCTAAGGAAATGGAGAGATTGCTCACCACTCATGGATTTGAAATTGTACACCTTTATTCGGATTGGAAAGAAACTCCGATCAGTCAGGATAGTGATGAAATGATTTATGTTTGCAGGAAAACTTTTGACTAGAGACAAGAGGGGAACAGGAAATGATTATTAGACAAATAACTCCAACAGATGCTGAAAGCTTTGTCCGTTTAATTCATCAAATCGAGCGTGAATCCCCGTTTATGCTGTTCGAAGCTGATGAACGAAACGCAAAGCCAGAAGATGTAAGAAAAAGAATTGATGCAATTGGCATAACCACTAATTCAACGATTTTTGTTGCCGAAGTGGAGCAAGAATTAGTCGGTTATTTAATGGCAGTTGGGGGAGAACCTAAGCGAAAGAAATACTGTGTATATATAGTCGTCGGGATTTTAGCGCAGCATCAGGGGAAAGGAATTGGGAAACGTTTGTTTGAAAGATTACAACAATGGGCAAAAGAGGAAAAAATTCGTCGCTTAGAATTAACCGTCATTACCCGCAATGAGCCAGTAGTTCGTTTGTACAAAAAAATGGGTTTTGATATTGAAGGAGTCAAAAGAGACTCATTGTATGTGAACGGAGAATTTGTTGATGAATACTATATGTCCATGCTTCTATAAAAACGAATGGAGGGTACAAGTAGTTTAATCTAAAACAATGAAAGGATGATAACCAATAAAAGCCAATGTTTTCTATGTTTGAGGAGACATTGGCTTTTTAGCTTGTTCAAGGCTTCCGATTCATGGAGGTCTTAATTTTGGTCAAAATTATAAACAAATTAATTTTCTCATAGTAAAAGTTGACATATGTGTTATTAGTGTATATAGTATCTATGTACACTAATAACGGCTTGAGGGGTAAAAAGTGGATATTATAATATCAAATTTTTCAGGTGAACCCATTTACTTACAAATCGTAAACCAATTAAAAGAGCTCATAATAAAGGGAATATTAGAGGAATCACAAAAGCTTCCGTCAATAAGAAATTTAGCGAAAGAGCTTCAAATTAGTGTTATCACAGCTCAGAGAGCCTATGACGAACTTGAAAGGGAAGGGTTTATCTATACAGTTGTTGGTAAAGGTTCTTATGTTGCTTCAATTAACAAAGAAATGTATCGAGAAACCAAAACAAAAATAGTAGAAGAAAAATTGAGTGAAGCTATCAAACATGCAAAGCAAGCAGGGCTTACTGAGAAAGAGCTAAAAGACATACTTAATCATTTAATTGAGGGTGATAAGGTTGAATAAAATTTTAGAAATTACAAACCTATGTAAAAACTACAAAGGCTTTTCCATAAAAAATGTGAATTTCTCTCTTGAGAGAGGTTATATTATGGGTTTCATCGGTCCTAATGGAGCCGGTAAAAGTACCATCATCAAACTAATTATGAATCTAATCAAGAGAGACAGTGGGAATATTAATATATTTGGGCTCGATAATAAGAAAAACGAAATTGCGATTAAGGAGAGAATTGGATTTGTATATGATGAAAATCATTTTTATGAAGATTTAACAGTTCAAGAAATGAAGAATATTATTCGTCCATTTTACAGTCAATGGGATGAAAATTTATTCAAAAGATATGTGAAAGACTTCAGATTGCCTTCAAAAAAACAAATCAAACATTTATCAAAAGGGATGAAAATGAAATTTTCCTTAGCGATTGCCCTTTCTCATAATGCTGAATTGTTGTTAATGGATGAGCCAACTTCTGGTTTGGACCCTCTCATTAGAAGTGAACTATTAGATGTTTTACAGTCATTAATGCAAGATGAAAACAAATCTGTTTTCTTTTCCACTCATATTACATCTGACTTAGATAAAATAGCGGATTATATTACTTTAGTTAACAATGGTGAGGTTATTTTAAGTAAAACGAAGGAAGAACTTTTAGAGGAATATTGTGTGGTAAAAGGCAGTAAAGATAAACTTGATTCTAACATAGCAAATCATTTTATTGGAATTAAGGAAAATCAATATGGTTTTGAAGCGCTATCACAAAATAAGGGTGAGGTACTTCAATACCTTGGAGATTCGGTTATCATTGAAAAACCAACATTAGAAGATATTATGGTCTTTTCCACAAGAAGGAGTGATCAACATGTATCATCTTATTAAAAAAGACGTGATCATGCAAAAAAGAGCAATCGGATTTTCCTTGCTATTTATTTTCTTTTTTACCTTCACTTTATCGGAAATTGGCCCTTCCGGGTTGGTAGTAAATATCTTAGCAGTAACATATATGTTGGCTCTAGGAGCAAGCGCGGTGGAAGACAAAAATAATAGTGATCTTATGTTAGTTAGTCTCCCGATCAAAAAAGATACTATTGTTTCTTCAAAATATATTTCCGTATATATTTTCGCTTTTTACGCAGTTTTTGTGAATTATTTAATTTATTTGATTGTGAATCAATTAAACCTACCTATAAAGGTTCTTCCTTTTACTTCTAGTGGATTATTCTTTTCCCTTGTTGCGGTAAGCTTATTTTGCTCTATTACTTTGCCGTTAATTTTTAAATATGGCTTTCTAAAATCGAGAGTGATAAGTTTTATTTTGTTTTTCGTATTTATAGCGGGAGGGTCAACTTTAGTTGATCATCTTAGTAAAAAAGAAGATTCGATTTTCATTCAAAGTATTTCAACTTTATTTCATTCATCATCAGACGCTCAAATAGCTCTGTTGTTATTTATTCCAGTTGTAATCATTCTTTTCATTTCGTATCTGATTTCACTTAACTTTTACAAACATCGAGAGTTTTAAAAGGGAGCTATGAAATAATTAGGAAAAGTGATGAGCCTGATGGCAATTATTAAAGAAAATGAACGATCGCAAGTGTAAGAAAATCTTTCTTTTAATTGGTTATAGTATACCAAAAAGAGGAGATTTTCTTCTTTTTTTAATTGGAACAACCCTTGCAGGAGAAGTGTATAATTCAATGAAACTCCCTTCATTTTGAGACAACTTCTATATTTAAAGGATATCCCTGTGACCGTCAAGTAGAATGAAACAATTTTTGCTCGTTATTTTGAAACACTTTGTTCCCCAAATATGGTAGAATGATGCTTCATACGATAACTATCTTCATTTAAATGAATGATTTCTACTCGGTGAAGAATCCTATCTAGAATTGCTGTTGTTATAGCTTGATCACCCAATAATTCTCCCCATTCTTTTGGTGCCTTATT
>NZ_JARGEJ010000970.1:0-255 GCF_029211245.1 Robertmurraya sp. DFI.2.37
CGAGTCCATTTAGGCCCACCATCCTATTATAATGGGGCCTTAGCTCAGCTGGGAGAGCGCCTGCCTTGCACGCAGGAGGTCAGCGGTTCGATCCCGCTAGGCTCCACCAAGAATTTTTTACGTAACGTAGTGAAGTAAAAATATTCTTCCTTAATTTTTCGCAAAAGAAGTGAAAATGGGTTCTCCATTCTCTTTTTAAAAGCGAATTTTTTAAATTAAGTCATATGCAATCTTCAGATTGCAACATTGTACCTT
>NZ_JARGEJ010000971.1:0-255 GCF_029211245.1 Robertmurraya sp. DFI.2.37
ATCTCTTTTCAATTTCCCCACCGAAATCACTCCTTTAGCTTTATACTTATGATTCTATCAAATAAAAAACTGTGTGAGTAAGGAATCGTACGCATTCCTCACTTACACAGTTAATATTACACTCCCTAAAGTAACTCTTACTTCGCCCTTACCCAATATGAACACCCACTTTTTTATACTTATGTGTTAATAAGATTTTAGCTCTAAAACGCTTAAAGCTTCGGAAGCCAAACGCATTCCTTTTCAGTACTTTTG
>NZ_JARGEJ010000972.1:0-255 GCF_029211245.1 Robertmurraya sp. DFI.2.37
TTCGGTCCTCCATTCAGTGTTACCTGAACTTCAACCTGGACATGGGTAGATCACCTGGTTTCGGGTCTACGACTACATACTCAAGACGCCCTATTCAGACTCGCTTTCGCTGCGGCTCCGTCTCTTCGACTTAACCTTGCATGCAATCGTAACTCGCCGGTTCATTCTACAAAAGGCACGCTATCACCCAGCATTTTTCCAAAGGAAAATATGCATAGGGCTCTAACTACTTGTAGGCACACGGTTTCAGGTTCT
>NZ_JARGEJ010000973.1:0-255 GCF_029211245.1 Robertmurraya sp. DFI.2.37
TTGCATGGCTAGAAGAGTATCCTCACCTGAGTAGTGCTCAAATTCATGATTGGCTTTTGGAGAGATATCCAGACCTATCGGTCGGTGGAAGTACGGTGAGGTCTTATGTGAAAGAGATTCGCGAAGTTTATCAGATTGAGAAAAAGGTCATTGTACGTCAATACGAAGCAGTTCCTGAACAACCAATGGGTAAACAACTTCAGGTAGACTGGGGTGAAACCAAACAGAAGACGGCAGACAACAAAGAAATCAAAC
>NZ_JARGEJ010000974.1:0-255 GCF_029211245.1 Robertmurraya sp. DFI.2.37
GAACCATTGATGATGGGGACGTAATCTCACTCATCCGTAAATTCTTGGTGAGTGGCGTACAAATTGATGAAGAATATAAGGAAACAGTGATAGGCACTCCGCAAGGAGGAAACTTATCTCCCTTACTCAGTAATATTATGCTGAACGAATTGGATAGGGAATTAGAAAATCGAGGATTACAGTTCGTTCGCTACGCTGATGACTGTATTATTATGGTGAAAAGTGAGATGTCAGCTAAACGAGTCATGAGGTCTG
>NZ_JARGEJ010000975.1:0-255 GCF_029211245.1 Robertmurraya sp. DFI.2.37
CTAAAAACAGAAATCTTTGATTTGACGTGGAATAGTAATGGTGATATCCAAAACGAGGTGAAGCGCTAATGCCGTTTTTAAAAGAACATTTTTCCGATTTTGGAGTTTCAGAGCGCCTTTATGACCATGGTTTCGGGAACAAAAAATCTGCTCGGTTTTTGTATGGAGCGTTTTCTGTCGTGCGTCCTTTACTTAACCCAGTAACTTATGATTCAAGGTTGTATGACAGAAGTAATAATTTAATAAAAGAAAACA
>NZ_JARGEJ010000976.1:0-255 GCF_029211245.1 Robertmurraya sp. DFI.2.37
TCAAGGAAGCGACCGAACGAGCACCGGAGCGTACATAATAGGTACGTGAGGAGTGTAGTGAGGGAGCTGACGCAGAGATGCGCCGCTTATCGGAAGCCGAAAGTTGAGGGAAATGAGAAGCAAACAGTTCGAGGAATCAAGCGAGGAAGTACCGGAGCGTACGTAGTCTGTACGTGAGGATGCTGACGAGTGAAGATGACGAAGAGATGTGTAGCTGATCATTTGCCGAATGGTTAAGTTATAAAGGGCGCACGG
>NZ_JARGEJ010000977.1:0-255 GCF_029211245.1 Robertmurraya sp. DFI.2.37
TGCGCTGGTCCCACAGTTGAGTACCTAAAACCATATCAAATGCAGCAATTCTTGATGAATCAATCTGAAATACCACTATTCCTTTGGATTTAATGACACAAAACACGGAATTACGCAAACGGTCGTGATGTACAGTTAACGTGGTATTTATGTTCTTGTTTTCTTTTATTAAATTATTACTTCTGTCATACAACCTTGAATCATAAGTTACTGGGTTAAGTAAAGGACGCACGACAGAAAACGCTCCATACAAAA
>NZ_JARGEJ010000978.1:0-255 GCF_029211245.1 Robertmurraya sp. DFI.2.37
ATCGGTGTCAGTACTTGTGCAATCGCCTGTTGAATAACTCTGTCTAGGACAGTTGGAATTCCTAATAAGCGTTTTCCACCATTTGATTTTGGAATTTCAACCCTTAGGACTGGCTGTGGTTGGTATTCTCTTTTTCGGATTTGACGAATCATTTCATCCTTGTTTAACACCATATATCGAGCTAACTCATCCACAGTCATACCATCCATACCTGCAGAACCTTTGTTTCTTTTGACCTGCTTAATTGCTTGTTCG
>NZ_JARGEJ010000979.1:0-255 GCF_029211245.1 Robertmurraya sp. DFI.2.37
TCGTTTTAATTCATCAAGCACCCCTTCAAGATTGTTAGAATCATAATTGTGATTAGCATCCGCCACTAAAACAGCCGAAGCATTGACATTTTGCATAGCAAACAAATTATTTACCGTACCGCAAAGGTTACTGTTTCCTCGTTGGTCTGTGATATTAGCTTGCGATATTGACGTAACCCCAGCGCCAATATAGACATCAGCTATCCCCAACTCGTAAATATCAGCGTCTCTCTGAAGTTCGGGCGCTAACGGCGT
>NZ_JARGEJ010000098.1:0-7137 GCF_029211245.1 Robertmurraya sp. DFI.2.37
TCTATTATACCCTTATTTGAATGTATATGAATAGTACCTTTATTATCTGTTAAAACAGATGTCAAAATATTGTTTAAACCAGCACCGCGATTTCCTGGTGTTGATTCTGTAGAAAATCCATTTTCAATTGCTTTTTGCAAAGCTTCTTTATCAGAATAATTGGGGTATTTTTGTTGGACTGCTGTTGGTATACCGATACCAAAATCAGATATACTTATTTTTAAAGCATTCATATTAGGGTAATGCTGTGCGTAAATACAGCCAATATTTTCTGAAGAATGATCGTTTATATTGTTGAAAATCTCTTCTATTGCAACCTTAAATTCATCAATTGATGTTTCAGTAACATTTAATTGGTTAGCTAACCAAGGTATAAACGTATTAGGTAGCCATTGGTGACTATTTGCGTATTCAATAAGTTCAAGTGGCCTTGTTGTTGGACGAACCCTAGCGTGTGTTCTTAAGGTTTTATTAATATATCTCTTGAAAAACATTGAATCATCTAGATAAGTAAGCGGGCAGTACTTTCCACCAGGGAGTTCTTTAGGAGTAATTGATTTAAGTTTAACTTCTCTTTTTAATAACCATTCAAAAAGATTACTTAAAATCGTAATTCCTGATGGTTCAATATAGGATAAAGAACGGAAATTAAATTCAATATAGTTACTTGCTGGTTGCAAATCAGACGTAATAACTTTATCTAATAGATCATACATATTATTTCGGACAAAACGAGATGGCAGATATATTTCCATAATATTTTCCCCTTTATTTTATAGAAAAACGCTAACTTTAATTATAATAAAACATAAGGGGCGATATAAAGACTTTTATTTGTATACTTTTTAGAAATATTTTTAAAATTAATGTTCTACCCCTTATGCCCACCAACCAATCTAGCCCTATGCAAAGCAGTCCCAGCCGGAGTATAAGAAACAGCTCTCAACAATGCAGCAGAACCATATTTATTTCGTATCTTATCAACGACGTAGCCTAACTCACGTTTTTTCCATCCATCTTGGTCAAATAGATCAAGTTGCATTTCATAGTCATCAACAAGTTTGGTGATTGAAATAGAAATTGACCGAACTACTTGCCCGCGATAATTCTCTTTCATCAATTGAAGACAAACGTTATAGATATCCATTGTTACGTTAGTTGGTTTTTCGACAGTTCTGGAACGATGAAAGCCTCCATCAAGTTCATCCTTGCTATATCCGAGTGCAAAACTTATTGTACGTCCGGCTTTTTTGGCTGTCCGTGCTCGTTTAGCAACTTCCTCGCACATTTCAAGTACAACGGCTTTTATCTCTTTTTCATCTGTATAATCTCTCATGAGGATCTGACTTTTACCAAAACTAATTTGCCCCTGTATTATAGGAGCCCCAACTTTCGATAAGTCCACTCCCCAAGCATGATAGTATAACTGGTTTCCCATTATCCCAAATTTCTTTTCTAGCAGTTTTAAATCATGATTAGCGAGCTGACCAACAGTAAAAATCCCCATGTTATTTAATGTTCTTTCCGTTCTTTTCCCGATACCCCACATTTCTGATAGCGGTTTAACTGGCCATAATTTTCGAGGGATATCATCATATGTCCAGTCGGCAATGCCATCCGGAGCTTTCTTTGATTCTAAGTCTAAAGCTAATTTAGACATTAACATGTTAGGACCAATGCCGATTGTACAGGGCAATCCAAAATCATTGTAAATGTCAGATTGTATTTTTTTAGCGATCGATCGTGCATCTCCCCATATTTTTTCCAGTCCTTTAACATCTAAAAAGCTTTCATCCACCGAATAAGAGTGTACGGCACTCGGTGGTACATAACGATAAAATAATTTGGTGATCTCAGTGGAAACCTTAATAAATAGGTTCATTTGTGGATTTACGACCAAAATTTTAGGGTCCTTTGGGATTTCAAAAAGGCGTGAACCGGTTTTTATCTTGTAATCTCGTTTAAGAGCAGGGGATGCCGCAAGTACGACGCTACCTTGGCGATCTGTACCGCCAACAACTGCAATGTAGCAAGTAAGAGGATCGAGCCCTCTATCTACGGCCGCCACACTTGCATAAAAGCTTTTCATATCAATACACAAAATTGTTCTATCTGGAAATTGAGAGTAGTCGATCATGTTGAATACCTCACTCTGGTTGTATGTTGATTAACTTGTTAAACGGAATGTGATGAAAATATCCTTTTTCATCTTGGAGAATTAATTGGCTTTTCAAATGGTTAATGTAATGTACGGTACCCTTTAAGCTGTTTTTATAACCATTTTCAAAAATCTCAAGGACGATAGGAGTATTGAACTCCATTGCCTCAAGGATTGTCATTTCAAATTCTTCAATTGTTTGTTCGTCTAATTCAGGTTTTTGAATTTTATTTTCGTCAATAAGTGCTTCTCTTAGTGATTGCACATGTTCGGGCAACATCATAGCTGTCCATTTTATATTCCCACGATCTCTTATCATAAATCCCATCTCCTTTTTATGTTATTATATGCGAACATACGTTTGAAAATCAACTTGAAAACAAACAAATGTTCGTGTATAATTATGGTAAAGGGAGGGGAAACAGCGTGAATTACTTATTAAATCAATCTTTGAATGAATCTGTACCGGTAACAATAATTTATTTAAGTAAGGATAATTCTCTCTCAAAGAGGGTAATTTTGGTTAAAGCAAAAAACGATTCTTATATAAGAGCTTTTTGTTATACCAAAAGGCAGGTAAGAATCTTTAAAATTGATTCGATTCTTGCTGTTGAACCCATTAAAAGGAGGACTACATCATATGCTTAATGATTTAACCAAAAGGCAAAGTGAAATTTTATCAACTATAACTAACTATATAAAAAACAAAGGTTATGCTCCATCAATAAGGGAAATTGGCGACATGGTAAACTTATCCTCAACATCTACTGTCGCAGGTCACATGGAAAAGCTAAAAGAAAAAGGCTACGTGACTTGGAAACCTAGCCAACCGCGAACACTTCAATTACTAGACAAAGCAAAAACCGCCTCGTAATGAGACGGTTTATTTTTATTCGATTAAATCTCCCCATAAATCTTCTACTGTCATGTTGACAGCTCGAGCTATTTTTAAAGCCACTTTTAGTGTAGGTACTGATTTACCGTTAACAATCAGACTTAACGCACTATTTGAAATACCTAGCTGCTTCGCTAATTCTCTTTGTTTTATATTCCTTTTTTTGATTAATAGCTGTAATTTTGTCATACCATCACCCATTAACCTATTCGTCAAAAAATGATTTTGTCCTTTTAAATTTTTTAGGTGGACAAAATATAATGACCAAGCAACACGGAATATTCATTACTAAATTCCATTAAAGACATTAATTTGGAACATTCCTTATTCATATCTATCAACATTCAATCGTATACGGAACATTCTTCCCATCAGTAACTATTTACTTTGTAAATAATCACTAGGAGGTGGCGTTGTGCTGTTTGAAATTGGCTCCACAATCTTGATGGGTGGTTTAGCAGGATACTCCTATTTAAAGAGTCGCGGGACTGGCTCAAATGATGCGGATAAGATGCAAAAAATCTTTACAAATGCATCTTGGAAGACAAAAGGTGAAACGATTCGCCTGCAGAGGAAAAGAAAAATCGAAGGTGGTGTGGAGTATGTATATCAGTTGCCTTTAGGGTTTGATCGAAAAAAGATTGAAGAACATAAACATATTTTGGAAGATGGTCTAAATGTCCGTTCGGTAGTCTTAGACTTCCAACTTACAGATTTAAAAGAATTGAGGATTAACAAGGACTTAGTAAAACAGATTCGAAAACTATTTAAGGAAAAAAGAAGCAAGAAAGAGATAGAAATTGAGTTTGATGGAATGCTAAGAATAAAGGTTTATAACAAGCAGCTTACCAGTAGTTTGACATGGGACTCATCAATTGTCGGAACTGGATGGAGAGTGCCTGTAGGAATGTCGAGAAAAGGCATGATTTATCACGATTTTGACAGCAACTATTTTATGATTGTGGCTGGTGCTGCAGGATTCGGAAAGTCGCAAATCATTAAGATGTTGATCACAACATTAACCTTGCAACAACCTGATAATGTTAGGTTTCACCTAATTGATTTAAAAGGAGGCTTGGCATTTTCGAGGTTCAAGAACCTAAAACAAGTTGAGGATTTCGGTAAAAATCAAGAACAAGCCTATAAGATACTTAAAAGTGTGCAAAATGGAATGAACCATATTCACGATTACCTAGAATCTGAGGGATATGAAGATGTAAAGGAAGCAGGGATTAAGGAACGTCATTTTGTGATAATTGATGAGGCAGCCGATTTAAATGATAAATGTCAGGATATAATAGAGGACATTGCACGACGCGGCCGTGCTTGTGGACTCAGAATGATTTACGCAACTCAATATCCAACTAATGAGACCTTGCGATCACAAGTCCGTCAAAATGCTTTAGCAAGAGTATGTTTTAAACTCAAAACTAATGTGGCCAGCCGCGCTGTCCTTGATGAGGGCGGAGCTGAAGAACTTCCGGAAATACCAGGAAGAGCGATTTATCAAACATCGTCAAATCAGTTGGTGCAAACTGTATATATATCCAACGAGGAAATAAAACAATTGATTTATCCACACGTTATAAACAAAAGTCAGGAGGATAGCGATGGACAAAAGAGCAGCAAAACAACAGCGAATAGAAAACATTCTCTTAACTTTGAAGAAGTTCGATTTCATGACAAGAAGTCAGTTGCAGGCAGTACACAATCTAAAAGGCGATCGTAATGCCAATAGATTTTTAAACGATATGAGTCAGTATCTCTGTTCCTATCGTCATGGTCTTGAAAATGTCTATTATCTTTCCAAGGAAGGTCGAGAACGGATTAAGTGTGAAGTGATTCGGAAAAAAACTCCAAACATACAACATTTCTTATTAAGGAATCAATTATGGATTTATCTTAAGTGTCCATCCAGTTGGCAAAATGAAATCAAAGTCAATGTAGGAGATACTTCAATTATTTGCGATGCAAAATACAACATGAATGGAGTACCAGTGTTCGTTGAAGTGGATATCTCTCAGCCAATGAATGTTAATAAAAGAAAAATTGATAAGTACAAGAGAATGAAGGAGTTAACTAATGAACCATTCCATCTGGCATGGGTTACGGAAATCGGAAGCAGACGTCCAAAATTAATTGAGCTCTGTGAAGGATTGTCGGGGAGAGTATTTACATTTAATGAAATCATTTAAGGAGGATCATCACCATGAGAACTCAAACGATTTCCTTTAATAGCTTTATGTCTGGATCTTATAAAGAGGAAAGGAAGAAAATAAACTACGGGAAAATAGCAAAAAGAGTCGGAACATCTATTGCAGTACCATTAATCATGGCAAAACCTGCTTTCGCAGCGACAACAGAAGCTATCCCAACAACTGCAAAAGAATGGATGGGAGAGCAAACATTATCTGCACTGGCCCATGTGTTGGACCCAGTGGTGGACATCTTAATCGCTTTGTCATTTCCAGTAGCAAGTGTAGTAATTGTGGGGGCCTGTTTTTTCTTTATGTTTGGCAACGCGGATAAAGCCTGGGGGATGATCCAAAATGCCGGATTAGGGTATGTATTGATACAAGTATCCCCACTCATTTTAAATGTTCTCAAACAAGTGGGGAATGCTGTTTAAAAATTCATAAGGACAATAAGGTTTGTCCGATTCATGTCCTATTATTCACTTGTTTTAATTGTTCTTTATTTTAAATAAAACTATAAAACTACTGATTTAATAACATCAAAAACCCCTAATATCCTTACTTTTATATGGTGATATTGGGGGTTCGATTCCCTCCGAGGGCGTACTCCGTTATACCTAAACCGTTGAGTTTACGGTGCCTCTACGCTGCTTTTATCAGCGTGGGGGCTTTTTTATTGCGCGCTATTTTTACCGATAAAATATCACGAATTATACCACGCAGCCTAGCGGAATTTATTACCGAAAGGGTGTCCGAAGATTAAACGTAGAAAAAATGTTACCACCGCAATAGCAAAGGAAGTAATTAACACGGTAACGAAAAACGAAGTGCCTGCGAAAAATTACCACGAAGCGGTCGACGAGTTTCTGAAACATTGCGGAATTAAAGGACTGTCGCCCGATACCGTTAAGTTTTACGCGAAAGAGTTGAAGCAGACCGGACGTGGTTTTTCGGAAATTGATGCGCCAATAACCGACTTACAAAAATTCACGACAGACCATATCGAGCAATTTATTGAGCATCAACAGGCGTTAGGGCGCGCCATTAATACGATTAACTCACGGCTACGCGCTGGGAGGACGTTTTTTAACTTTTGCGTTCAGAAGAAATACATCGCAAGCAATCCGTTCGACGGCGTACAACAATTACGGAAGCGTCACGAAATAGGACCGACGTTTACGAAGCAGCAGCTCAAGCGGTTGCTCGATGCGCCCGACCTGACGACGTTTATCGGCTTGCGCGACCTTGCGATTATGTTGACGTTTGCACATACCGGCATTAGATTGACGGAGTTAACGTCACTGCGAGTTCAAGACGTTTCCTTCGACGAGAAAGGCGCTATTACTGTTCAACACGCCAAGAACCGTTACGCACGCCGTATTCCGATGACTAACCGATTAAAGACGGTCATGCGGGCGTATATGCAAGAACGTGGTGTCCTCGATACAAAATCCTTATTTATTAGCGTAGAGGACAAGCCTATTAGTGCCCGTTCGATACAAGACAGGCTTCGGATTTATGGCGAACAAACAGGCGTAAGTAAAGAAGTTGCTGTAAGCCCGCACGCATTTCGACGCACCTTTTGCCGATTAAAAGTTGAAGCGGGTACTAATATCTTCGTATTACAACGCTTGAGTGGGCATCAGTCGCTCGAGATACTGCGGAGATATGTGGAGATTTACGGAAAAGACCTCGATGAAGCTATCGAGAAGGGCGTTGAATAAGAATAATCGAGTTCGCTGGCGGATTGCCGGCGAATTTTTTAAAAGATAAGAAAGTATAAAAATTTGGGTCTACCACAGTCATTTAAGCTGTGGTATTTTCATTTTATGGAGACCAATATATTGAGAAGAATATTTTTTGATAAACACCAACATTGGGAAGCTTTC
>NZ_JARGEJ010000980.1:0-255 GCF_029211245.1 Robertmurraya sp. DFI.2.37
TCAAAGATTTCTGTTTTTAGGACAGTCGTTCCATCTTGTGCGTAATACGTTATCGTTTGAACAGTGTATACATTATCCACCATGTTACTCAACACCGATTTACGATATAAAGTGCCACTTTGCCTACACCATTCAACCACCGTATATTTATCGTTATTGTCTAAGCCCGACCGGTATACATTCAACGGTCGTTTTAATTCATCAAGCACCCCTTCAAGATTGTTAGAATCATAATTGTGATTAGCATCCGCCACT
>NZ_JARGEJ010000981.1:0-255 GCF_029211245.1 Robertmurraya sp. DFI.2.37
TCTAAAAGATATGATCAAAGAGGAGCTCTTATCATTACCTCTAATAAGTCATTTGTTGAGTGGGGCAAGATCTTTAGGGATGAAGTATTAGCCACAGCCATATTGGATCGCCTTCTCCACCATGCGACCACTTTTAATGTAAAAGGGAATTCTTATCGGCTTCGAGAGAAGCAAAAAGCCGGTGTCACACCTGTATAAGTTTAGCGATGATAAATGGGAATTTAGAACCGTTGAAAAGAGGGAATTTCAAAACGT
>NZ_JARGEJ010000982.1:0-255 GCF_029211245.1 Robertmurraya sp. DFI.2.37
GAGTATTTACCGACTATTTCTGTGATATGTGCCAATTATCTCGCCTCCAATACGCTGTTCATGTTGACGAAATTCAACGCCGATAAAAGTAGCGCACAGCCAATCGTGACTGCGTCCGGCTCGAATACGCCCGCAACAAATAGCGCAAATAACACCGCCCAATAAATTGCGAAAAAATAGTTAACGTATTTCATTCGCCCACCTCCGTTAGAATTGTCTCGTAGGGTCTTCGTCCGCTTGCGCCGGCTCGCCTGC
>NZ_JARGEJ010000983.1:0-255 GCF_029211245.1 Robertmurraya sp. DFI.2.37
TAGCTTTTACAATGGAAGCTATAATTAAGGGATATTCCGCAGCTTTTATGAGGACAGATGATTTTATTACAGAGTGTAAAAAAGCAGAAAAGGCTGGTCTTCTTAATCGAGTCATTAAACGTTGGAGTCGACCTCATATACTAGTTATTGATGAATTGGGTTACTTCCCCTTTGATGAACTTAGTGCCAATGTGTTATTCCAGGTCATATCTAAAAGATATGATCAAAGAGGAGCTCTTATCATTACCTCTAATA
>NZ_JARGEJ010000984.1:0-255 GCF_029211245.1 Robertmurraya sp. DFI.2.37
CCGTTTTTGATAAACTTGTTAAAATATCGGGCGAAATCTTCGGCTTTGTATCTTCTGTCGCCGATACCGCCGACTTTAACACTATTAAAAAACGAACTTAATTCTGCCATTACCTCACCGCCTTTTTGATTTTATCGAGTAATGTTGGCGTTTCACTCCCGAAGTTAACGCGTACATCCATCAAGGTTTTTTCATAAGTTTCTCTGACCGCAGTAATTCGAGTATCAAGCGAAACTCCCCAGCGTCGGTTTTCTA
>NZ_JARGEJ010000985.1:0-252 GCF_029211245.1 Robertmurraya sp. DFI.2.37
TTTCTAAGGAATATGGAGACTTAGATGTCTCATAAATCGAAAAGTTGATGAAGCTATTTTGCCAAGTCAAAATAGCCGTATGATTTGTTTAGTTTTGAGAGTGCAATCTCTCAAAACCGTAACCTTTTGGTTACCGTTTGTACCTTGAAAACTAGATAATGAAGAAGAACCAAGAAATTACCGAGTAATCGCCATTTTAGTTTTTCTCTCTATCGATTTATTCATAGAGTAAAGTAAACCGTGAGGGTTTCA
>NZ_JARGEJ010000986.1:0-251 GCF_029211245.1 Robertmurraya sp. DFI.2.37
CCTGAAACCGTGTGCCTACAAGTAGTTAGAGCCCTATGCATATTTTCCTTTGGAAAAATGCTGGGTGATAGCGTGCCTTTTGTAGAATGAACCGGCGAGTTACGATTGCATGCAAGGTTAAGTTGAAGAGACGGAGCCGCAGCGAAAGCGAGTCTGAATAGGGCGTCTTGAGTATGTAGTCGTAGACCCGAAACCAGGTGATCTACCCATGTCCAGGTTGAAGTTCAGGTAACACTGAATGGAGGACCGAA
>NZ_JARGEJ010000987.1:0-251 GCF_029211245.1 Robertmurraya sp. DFI.2.37
TGGAGAATTTCTTTAGCATTTTAAAGCAAGAGATGTATTACGGGGAAAAACTAGTAAGCTATGAAGATTTAAAAAGAAAAATAGAAGATTATATTTACTGGTATAACAATATACGATCAAAAGAAAAGGGTTTGTCAAGAAAAGTGTGTAAGTTATTCTAGATACTTCTTTACACGATTCTTCAGGTGGTCATGAATTAACAGTTGATTCATGACCATAGCCCATTGTTGGATATGTCCGCCTTCCCATTT
>NZ_JARGEJ010000988.1:0-251 GCF_029211245.1 Robertmurraya sp. DFI.2.37
TTCGTGTGAAAAATGCGGAGGAGAAATGTATCCCGAGTATTACAAAGGAGTACACGGTATAGAGTATAAAATTTCGGATATTCGCTAGACAAAAAGGGACCGGGCGGTTTTTGCCCGGTTTTTCTTAAAAGATAAGAAAGTATAAAAATTTGGGTCTACCACAGTCATTTAAGCTGTGGTATTTTCATTTTATGGAGACCAATATATTGAGAAGAATATTTTTTGATAAACACCAACATTGGGAAGCTTTC
>NZ_JARGEJ010000989.1:0-249 GCF_029211245.1 Robertmurraya sp. DFI.2.37
ACTCGTTTATTTAAACAAATAGTTGTTGATACTAAAGACGAATATAAGCGTGGAACAGGAAAGGCTAGAGAAATCATTATTGTTTCAGCCTCAGCTAAATAAAGTGTCTTTTGTAGGTAACAGTACTCTTATACCTTGGGCATTAATTCCCGCCGCTGCAATCTGTAATGTTGATCCATTTGAACTAGCTAGAAGAAACCTATTACCTGTAACAATCGGTCTTTTCGTGACAACGATTGTTGCCATGTT
>NZ_JARGEJ010000099.1:0-7070 GCF_029211245.1 Robertmurraya sp. DFI.2.37
CTTCCCAATGTTGATGATGATCAAAAAAGATCTCTTTTAGAATATTTCTGTCCATAAATAAAAAATACCACAGCCCTAATGACTGCGGTAGACCTTAAATTTTTATACTTTCTTATCTTTTAAAAAACCCTCTCTGCTTTTCATAGCAAAGAGGGCTGAACGTTGAATATAACAAAGAGATTAACGCTTTGAGAACTGAGGTGCACGACGAGCGCCTTTAAGACCGTATTTCTTACGTTCTTTTGTGCTACTTAGAGATATTTTTATATCAGCTTCGATGGATTGCCGTCATAGCAAAGGAATCTGATCGTTTACGAAAAGGCATTTCGATGATTTCCTATAAAATTATATGCTTTTTCCAGTCACTGTCCAGTCACGGACCCTCGATTCCAGTCACAAAAGATTATATGTAAAGCAAAAGAACATCCTTTGTTTCAGGGGGATGTTCTTTTTAGTCCTCATCATCCAATAATTCATTTAGCAGCTTTGATTTAGCCATTTCTCTTTCTTCACGGGTTTTTCTTAATGTTTCTTCCTCCCATTCCAAATAGGCTTCCCATTCTGCTTTCATTTTTTCTTGCTTTTCGATTTCCCATTCTTCCCTTGTCCGGAATGGAACAACCTTTCCCACTTGAAACACCTTCTTCCAACTCCAAAAACTGTTCTATAAATTACATTTTATTATAAGGCATTTGAAAGATGTTTCAAAGCAGTTTAAATTCCTCATTTTGATTGGTGAAAGTTAAGGCCGAACCGCGTACTAAAAGGGAAATCTTACTCGTTCATATAATACTCCTCTTACATCGGAGGCAGAACACTGTCACTATTGCACCATCCATTGTCAGCCCCCCTTACCTTTTCATGAGGCATTGCAAATTCGATAATTTTTTCTATCAAGTCTACTTTGTTATGAGTGATCGCCCAAAGAAAAAGATTGTCCAATACCTCATGTGAAGGCCGTTGATTTTCATAAATGGACATTACTAAGGTACAGTCTGTATCTTTCACCTCGATTTTCTGATGGATCTCGGATGACTTGTTTTTTACTAATTTTTGATATAGGGGCGTGAATACAGCCATGACTTTTTTAGGATGAATTACATTCATTTCATAACATTCCTTTCTTTTTATTTTTATACACAAAAAGGGTAATTGTCTATCTTAATTACACATGACGAATAAAGGTTTGATAAGTTCCGAAAAAACAAAAACACGCCACCCATATGAGTGACGCGTTTACGAACTTATTTATAAGGGTCAAAGGTGACATAGCCTGCATATGTTTCAGCAGGATTTTCCTTATTATTTAATCGGTATACACACCGTCCTAAAACTCTTTTTTCGGGGCTGCCTAAATCAGCCATAGTTAATTCGTATTCTTTACCGACACCATGTTTTTGACGGGCAGCTTCTTCAATTGTATTCCATAATTCTTTCCCTTTTTTAAATTTCCTCATCATTAAACCTCCTATCAAATTTCAAATGCTGCAAATCCCTTTTCGTCCGTAAAATCCTCGATTCCTACAATTTGATCAGAGAAAGGTTTAACGTAATTATGAAATCTTTCAGGGCCGATCACTAAGGAAAGGACATTAAATTTCTTGTCTTTCTTCTTCTCATTGAAGGTTTCGATAAATTCTTCTCCTACATGGTCATCGCCATCCGTAATAAAGATGACGTCCGCTTTTTCAAAACGACTTTGGTTAATTACACCTAAAGCTCTATTCATCGGATTTTGGAAATTAGTTCCACCACCAAGAAAGTTGGTTGCAAAACGCGTCATATCCCGAATGGAGATTTTCCCCTTCTCAAAGATATGCTGTTCGGAACTACTGGAAAATGGAATATAGCAAAAATCCCGTTTCTGCCGTTTAGCAATCCACATGAGTGCGAGGGCAAATCCTTTCGCTTGTGAATCAAGGTTTTTCATACTGCCTGATTGATCCAAACAAAGGACAATAGGGCCTTTTCCAAGCGTCTCCTTGCCTTTTTGGTCATAGACAAGTGTTTCAGCTTCCGTCAGGCGGCGTGCAAAGTCCAATTTCGTAATTGGATTCGCGTATTGTGCCAATTCTGACGGTAACAGGCGTCCAATCTCATTTCCAATGGTAACACCGCTTCGATCGATGGAATCGCTATGCTTCGACTTTTGCTTCTTCCGGGCAATAGCTTTCATCCGTCCGGCCCATTCAGCCACGATTTTTAGCTTATCGTTTTTGGACAAGGCTTCGGCCAATGCAAGCTGTTCCCGTAACGGTACTTTTTTGAGTTCCGCTTCTTCATTCCCGGAACCGCCGCCGATCATGGATTTCACTTTGTCCTTCAAATCATTTGTATCATTCATCGCCCGCTGCATGGCTTGTTGGAACCCGTTCCCCGGTTGATTAAGGGCATCCTTCAATTCCTGATTAAGGGCTGCCGATGTTTCTTGAATCTGTTGGTCTTGTCTCCCATCCGGATTATTATTTTTCAAGTCTTGCAGCTGCTGCATGAGTTCCTTCATTCGTTCATTTTCTTGCTCCTGTTGTTCAATCCACTTTTTCGTTTCCTCCCCGAATTTCATCGTGCCGATCGCGGAAGTGAGTTCATCCAGTTTTGTATGGATTCGGTGCTGTTCAAAGTCCTCGTCAGACATCATCCGTTCCACGATCGCATGGTTCTGTTGAAGATGATCCGGTACTTCTTCCTTCAAAATAGGTTTCATCTTGTAAAGACTTCCCCACATATCTCCAAGCAGATGATCGAACCCGGGATAGGATTTTGCAAGTTCCTGCATCCCTTTCGAGTTATCATAAATCGAATGGAAACGCCGTTTATCGAAACTGTCCATGTTGATGGTAGACTGATCTTCGTATTTGCTGAACTTAGATTTCTTTTTCATCTGAAACACTCCTTTGTTTTAATCGAAAAACAAGAAAAGAGGGGTAATTCCCCTCTTTCGATTTTAGAAAACGTTTCTTACACAATCGGGTCCAGAATGCTTCCGACGATTTCATTTTGAATAGCCGTCACTTCTTTGATGGCTTCGTCAATCTGCTGTTCACGGCCCGGATTCTTCGTTTTCAAGGCATTCAGTTCATTTACAATGATTTTCAATTTCTTCGTTGCTTCAAGACTGCCTTCCGTAGAAGGATTCTGTTTGAGCATTGCTTGAATCTCTTTCGTTTCTTGACGTGCCTGGTCGATTGAACGTAGAACAGTGTCTTGTGCAAGCGATCGGACGATTTTCACTGTCAGGTCCTTTTGATCCGGCGTTTCCCAAAGAGCATTTTCAAGGAACACAATGTCGTTTACGAGAACGTGCTGCCGCTGTTCGACAAGTGCTTTTGCCTTTAGGAGGGATAAGGATTGCTTAAACCGACGATCGGAAGGGAAAATGCCTTCGTTTCGTAACTCCATGCGGATTTCAGCCAACTTCTGATAGACTTCCGGCGGAATGGATACCATTTCCGAAAAGAATTGCAGATTCATAAGTTCCTGCATATCCATACTCGGTAACGGTTGATTCCCGCTGTCTTGTAGCATAGCGATGAAATTGTTATCATCGGCCACATAATCGACTTCAAAACGCAGAAGGAAACGGGCAAACAAGGCTTCTAATCCTTCGCCTTCTTCCGGGTATTCGTTCGAGGAACCACTCACGGACATTAATGGTACTTGAACCGGATGGCCGTTATTATAAAATTTCCGTTCGTTAATCAGTGTCAATAAGCTGTTTAAGATTGCACTGTTGGCCTTGAAGATTTCATCAAGGAAGGTGATATGGGCTTCCGGCAATTTATTTGCCGTATTCCGCTTATATACCCCCTGCTCCAAGTCTTTCAAGGAAAGAGGACCAAATAGTTCCTCCGGCGTACTGAATCGTGTCAGGAGCCATTGGAAATGATTCATCCCGGTTACAATCTTTGCAATATCCGCCGCCAATGCGGACTTCCCTGTTCCGGGAGGTCCGATCATCAGCATATTTTGACGGGAGATCAATGCGATCAGGATTGCTTCGACTTCCTTTTCACGTTCGAAATACTTCGCGTTCAATGCGTTTTTAATTTCAGCCAATTTTTGTAGGTTTGTCATTTTTATTCATCCTCTTTCACACATAGTATTTTTAAAAAGACGACAGCCGTGAACAGATATGTCACTGGTCGTTACAATCCTTTTACTTCCTTGAATTGGGCAGTCAATCGTTCAAGCCGTTCATTGCTTGCTGAATGACTTCTGGCGTGTTTGGCCATTTCCTCGACAGCATACATGATATGGGCTAACGAAGTGATTTCTGTGGCCCTCATTTTCAGTTCCTGCTCCCGAAGTTCCAATTCCTTTTCTTTCAACTCATTCGCTTTTTTTAGTTCCAATGAAATATCACGTAAAAGATACTCGTAATTATTCATCGTTCAAAACCCCCTTTCATCTATCGGCGATTTATACAATCTGCTTGTCCGCTTCAAGAATCTTCGCCCGTTTCAAGGATTCAAGGAAAATTTGACGTTTCTGTTCCCTCGGTAAGAAACCGGCCATTTCTTCTTCCTGATAGCCGATAAGCGTCCTTCCTCTGCCAACGATAATCAGATTGACCAACAAATCCGGATGCCGTTGGATTAACCAGTGCAATTGTTTGATGGACAACCGTTCAATGAAGATTCCTTCCTTCATCAGCTTTTTAACTTTGGCGGAACGTCCTGAAAGGATTTCCTCTACTCCACGAAAGCTATTTTGTAGAATTTCAATTAGCTGCTCGTAGGTCAGGGCTTCCCTTTCAAGGCATTTTTCCGAATAACGGACGCCATTTTTAGCAAAATACTCACGCACTTTTCGGACTTGCGGCGTGTTTTTCACAAAAAAAATCTGTACATCAGATTTCATTTTATAAACTCCTTTCGATGTTCTTTTAAACAGTCAATCTTCCATGTTGTCGACCAATCGGGCGACTTCCCTTTTTAAATGCAGAATTTTTTCCTCAAAGAAGGACGCTTCGCTCTGTACAATACTGCGATAGTCCTTATAGTCTTTGATGATTCCGTTCGCATGGTTAATCAAATCCTTAACTTGCGATTTCCGGAGATTTCCGCTTCCCTTGCATTCAGCAAGCAGGGTGTCAAAATGATCGGACAGCTTTTGCGATACCATCTGCACATTGTCATAGGTGTTGACGATCGGTACTTTAAAGCATTCGCTATTTTCAAGCGATGACGTAAAATTCACCAATTTCGTCAGCCCCTCGGTGTACGCATTCGGCACAAAATAAACGCCGCCATTTGGACGAACCGGCGTCGGTGCAAGGCTGTTCAGGATTTTCGATACCATTACCCGGACTTGTTGAGCCGAATAATATTCTTTGTAAATATTGAACTTTTCCTCTGCCATTTTGCATAAGTCCTCCGTTATCGGATCTGACGTAACAAATGTAAGGGAATTGTTCTTTTTATCAAGCGTGATGATTCCCGCATTGCTTTCGTAATCGAGCCGTTTCCCGGATTGATCCACTGTCTCCACGACAATGTTTCGTTGAATCATATCCTTGTCAGCAAAGACTTCACGGATCAGATAATTTTTAAAGACGTTCGTTTGGGCAGTGCCTTTTTTTACTTCAATCTCCTTTGTTGCTCGGCGAAACGCATCCGACGAACGGATCGGGTTCGGCATGAAAGCCTGGTCAATTCCGGCTGCTGTTAGGGCTGCCTGCAAATCATCCGCTTTGACAAGTTGCTTGCCGACGCTGAACCACATTAGATGCCCGAGAATCGGTTCATCCCCTTTTACATTTTCAACCGCTGTGACATTGTTAAGATCAATTGTCATCTCAATCCATCTCCCTCATATATTGGTTTTTTAAAATAAAAAAACGCATCTACGGTCCGGAGAAACCCGTGTAAATACGTTTTAAACAGAACTCTTTCACATTTTTACGATTTCATTGAACCGGAATTTTTCAGGTATCGGCTTCCTTGAACGCAAGGCTTTCAGAATTTCGTACCGGATCAGCTGTTGAAGATAGAGTGACACATCCATGTTGTCAAACTCTGCATTACAGGAAGGGCATACATTCATCGGATAGCGTGTCACGTCAATCGACACTTCTTTTCCGTTGACCATTTCCTTGTATGTTTTCAATTTGTTCCGGATGACGGTTTTCTGTTTATCGCAATACAGGCAGTTCATGTCAGAAACGTCAAATTCGGCTTCGTCAATCGAACGGATGACCAATTCATCAAGCGAAAGCGAATACAGACTTCCTTTCAGTTTTGCGATAGTCTTTTGCCGATCACTCATCGTTGCTACCAAGTATTCCATTGAAAATCCTCTCCTTTGGCATTTTTAATCGTCCGGGTTACAAAAACAGACCCGTTTATCAAATCCTTCATTCCATTTCCATGCGTGGCTTTGCGGGTTATAGGCCGTTACAGCTACCCATAAATTTTCGCTCACCATGTCAATGACAATATGCAATGGTCGATAATTCCTACCGACATATCCAAGCAGCATAATCGAAGTCGCTTTTGCGGTTTTGTTCCGCTCAACGACCCATCCGCATTTTAGAACTTCTTTGAAATCAGCTTCTGAAATTGACCGTTCAAAACTTCTTTTGTAGAAGTGCTTATCGCAAAGGATTTTGTGTTTCCCGTCACCCATTCTGGCACGGAACATATCCAATTCTCTTTGGCCAATTGCACAGAAACGGTTTTGCAGATGTTCCCACCGTTCCCGTTTCCTCTGACATTCTTCTTCGTCTTTGCATACCAATGTTTCTATGCTAATCATGACTTTTTACCCTGCGATGCCTATACAGAAAGGGAGAACCCTTCTGTATAAAGCACACAGAGGGCTTCCTCCCTTCTCTTTGTGTATAGTCCACCGTGAAAACAAAACTTGTTTTCATTGAAACTTTCGCTTCTTTGTCCAACCTCGCTTTCTCAACTATTTTTCTAAACAGAAAAAAGCCGATCATGGAGCTTACCCCTAAAAGTTAGAGTTTTTATTATGCAGCTGATTGACTGGATTGAATTCGGTATTCAACCGGACTTAGTCCAGTCAATTTTTCTTTTGATCGTATATTGTTATACCAGTAAATATAA
>NZ_JARGEJ010000990.1:0-246 GCF_029211245.1 Robertmurraya sp. DFI.2.37
TGAAGAAGAACCAAGAAATTACCGAGTAATCGCCATTTTAGTTTTTCTCTCTATCGATTTATTCATAGAGTAAAGTAAACCGTGAGGGTTTCAAGAAATCAAACAAAGTTGTGTTGGTGTATTGAAAGCCGAACAAGAGGGTTTCGAGAAGCAAGCAGATCAAGGAAGCGACCGAACGAGCACCGGAGCGTACGGAATGGATACGTGAGGAGCGTAGAGAGGGAGCTGACGCAGAGATGCGCCGCT
>NZ_JARGEJ010000991.1:0-245 GCF_029211245.1 Robertmurraya sp. DFI.2.37
TCAACGAGACATCTCTTCTACGATAGAGGAGATCTATGGTTTCTCTGTGTCTCATGAAATGGTATCCGATATTACAGATGCAGTACTTCCTGAATTAGAGGAGTGGCAAAACCGTCCGTTGAGTAACTGTTATCCTTTTGTTTTCGTCGATTGCCTATACACCACCATTCGAAATGACTATGAGACTAAAAAATACGCAGTTTATACGATACTAGGCTATACCATAGAGGGAAAGAAAGAGCTTC
>NZ_JARGEJ010000992.1:0-245 GCF_029211245.1 Robertmurraya sp. DFI.2.37
GAAGCTCTTTCTTTCCCTCTATGGTATAGCCTAGTATCGTATAAACTGCGTATTTTTTAGTCTCATAGTCATTTCGAATGGTGGTGTATAGGCAATCGACGAAAACAAAAGGATAACAGTTACTCAAAGGACGGTTTTGCCACTCCTCTAATTCAGGAAGTACTGCATCTGTAATATCGGATACCATTTCATGAGACACAGAAAAACCATAGATCTCCTCTATCGTAGAAGAGATGTCTCGTTGA
>NZ_JARGEJ010000993.1:0-245 GCF_029211245.1 Robertmurraya sp. DFI.2.37
TCAACGAGACATCTCTTCTACGATAGAGGAGATCTATGGTTTCTCTGTGTCTCATGAAATGGTATCCGATATTACAGATGCAGTACTTCCTGAATTAGAGGAGTGGCAAAACCGTCCGTTGAGTAACGGTTATCCTTTTGTTTTCGTCGATTGCCTATACACCACCATTCGAAATGACTATGAGACTAAAAAATACGCAGTTTATACGATACTAGGCTATACCATAGAGGGAAAGAAAGAGCTTC
>NZ_JARGEJ010000994.1:0-216 GCF_029211245.1 Robertmurraya sp. DFI.2.37
TGGGTTCGGTCCTCCATTCAGTGTTACCTGAACTTCAACCTGGACATGGGTAGATCACCTGGTTTCGGGTCTACGACTACATACTCAAGACGCCCTATTCAGACTCGCTTTCGCTGCGGCTCCGTCTTTTCAACTTAACCTTGCATGCAATCGTAACTCGCCGGTTCATTCTACAAAAGGCACGCTATCACCCAGCATTTTTCCAAAGGAAAATAT
>NZ_JARGEJ010000995.1:0-216 GCF_029211245.1 Robertmurraya sp. DFI.2.37
CCATTCGGAAATCTCCGGATCAAAGCTTACTTACAGCTCCCCGAAGCATATCGGTGTTAGTCCCGTCCTTCATCGGCTCCTAGTGCCAAGGCATCCACCGTGCGCCCTTTATAACTTAACCATTCGGCAAATGATCAGCTACACATCTCTTCGTCATCTTCACTCGTCAGCATCCTCACGTACAGACTACGTACGCTCCGGTACTTCCTCGCTTGA
>NZ_JARGEJ010000996.1:0-214 GCF_029211245.1 Robertmurraya sp. DFI.2.37
TTCCCTGGTCCGAATGAATAAAGGCATCTTTATGCAATGTAACTTTCTTGTTGTTCATCAATTTCTGGATCGTCTTCGTAGCGATATCTAAAGTAATACGGTCAGAAACATGATAAGCTAGGATTTCGTTAGTGGAAGCATCTTTTACGGTTGACAAATAAGCCATACTATTTCCGTTATATGGCAAATATGTAATATCCGTTAATAAAACTTT
>NZ_JARGEJ010000997.1:0-212 GCF_029211245.1 Robertmurraya sp. DFI.2.37
GAAGGTGCGGCTGGATCACCTCCTTTCTAAGGAATATGAGGAAGCATTAGATGCTTCAACAGATAGAGGTTATTTTGAGCAATCAAAAAACCTCGTTGACGATATGATTTGTTTAGTTTTGAGAGTGTAATCTCTCTAATTAAATACGATATTTCTCATTATATGGGCCTATAGCTCAGCTGGTTAGAGCGCACGCCTGATAAGCGTGAGGT
>NZ_JARGEJ010000998.1:0-212 GCF_029211245.1 Robertmurraya sp. DFI.2.37
GGAAGGTGCGGCTGGATCACCTCCTTTCTAAGGAATATGAGGAAGCATTAGATGCTTCAACAGATAGAGGTTATTTTGAGCAATCAAAAACCTCGTTGACGATATGATTTGTTTAGTTTTGAGAGTGCAATCTCTCAAAATGAAATGAAGGTGAATTAGAAGCAAGCAGATTGAGGAAACAACTGAGTGAGCACCGGAGTGTATTTGATACA
>NZ_JARGEJ010000999.1:0-212 GCF_029211245.1 Robertmurraya sp. DFI.2.37
GAAGGTGCGGCTGGATCACCTCCTTTCTAAGGAATATGAGGAAGCATTAGATGCTTCAACAGATAGAGGTTATTTTGAGCAATCAAAAAACCTCGTTGACGATATGATTTGTTTAGTTTTGAGAGTGCAATCTCTCAAAATGAAATGAAGGTGAATTAGAAGCAAGCAGATTGAGGAAACAACTGAGTGAGCACCGGAGTGTATTTGATACA